>NZ_JAZGQE010000121.1:0-15189 GCF_048593885.1 Yersinia sp. 1252 StPb PI
ATAGATTGTTTTTAATTTAAAACAATGAGTTACTTTAAAAAAGCAAGATTATAAATGAGCACCTATATCCGGTTAACTATCAAGAGATTAGTACGTTAAGTGCTCAAATGAAGTGAGATGGAGTGATTTTTAAAGGCATCTCACGATGCCTTTTTGCATTTAGGGTTAACCGCCCTTTATAACCCAGCAGTTCAATCACCTGATTGATGCTCTCTTTACTGATGGGTTTGCGGTGGTCATTACGGCCAATAAATACCAGCGGATAATGATGGGTCAGCGGGTGGAGTTGCTTAAACGCGGTAATGACTTGAATAGAAAGGGGTACAACATGGGGGCGTTTCATTTTCATGTGCTCAGGGGGGATATGCCATAAGCCTTTATCGAGATCGAGATCCTGCCAGCGGGCAAAACGTAGTTCTTGGGTGCGAACACCGGTCAACATAATAATCCGAGTGGCAGTTTTAGTAATTATGCTGCCGGTATAGCCCGCTAAGTCTCGTAAAAAATAAGGTAACTCTGGAGCGGTGAGGAAAGGTAAATGCTGTTTCTTATGGGTTTGCAAAGCACCGGCTAAATCCGGTGCCGGATTATATTCCGCGCGTCCGGTAATAATGGCATAGCGAAATACTTCCCCGCAGCGCTGGCGTACTTTACGCATTTTCTCCAATGCGCCACGCTTTTCCATGCGTTTGAGAGTTTCCAGCAATTCCATTGGTTTAATATCAGCTATTGGGCGACGGCCAATAAAGGGGAAAATATCTTTTTCAAAGGTATCGATAATTTCTTCGCGATAACGCAATGACCAGCGATCGGCTTTATTTTTATGCCATTCTCGTGCTATTGATTCAAAGCTATTTTCCATAGCCATTTTTTGTGCCAATTTCTCTGCTTTTTTAGTCTCTCCGGGATCTGTTCCGGATGCTAAAAGCTTCTTCGCCACTTCACGTTTTTGACGTACATCGGCCAGCGATACATGGGGATAAACCCCAAAAGCAATGCGCTTCTCTTTACCGCCATAGCGGTATTTCATGCGCCAGTATTTCGCCCCACTGGCACTGATTTCGAGATACAACCCTCCCCCATCAGTCAACTTGTAGGATTTATCTTTCGGTTTTGCAGTCTCTACATGACGGGCATTGAGCTTCATTTGGGGGCATCTCTAAAATGGCAGTATTTTTATGCCCCCAATTATGCCCCCTGCATAGGGTAGAAACCAGTAGACCACGGTAGATTCAGACAGACTATTCTCGTTGTAAACATTGGATTATAAAAGGATTTATTTCCAGAGAGAGAAAGCGGGAGATAGGCTTTGGCGGAAGATCACAGGAGTCGAACCTGCCAGGGACCGCTGGCGGCCCCATCTGGATTTGAAGTCCAGCCGCCCCACCGGGGACGATGATCTTCCATTTGGAAGAATGGTGTAAGGCGGTGATTATAGCTTGTTTATTGTATGGTGCTAGCCATTCAATAAACATGATGAATAATCCCCTCAAGTAAGAGTGGGATGAGACATTATTGAGAGTACCGAATCAGTTAATAGCTCACTTCGCCATATTTATCGCGGTGTTCTTTCGGGGTAATGGAATAGCCTTTTTTGAATACCGAATAGAAGTATTGTAGCGATGGATAGCCGCACATTTGCGATATTTCATTGATAGGCAAGGAAGTGGCAGCCAATAAGTTACGCGCCCGATCAAGCTTTTCTTCATGAATTACGCCATGAATGGTCTGCCCAATGTCATCCTTAAAGCGCTTTTCCAGATTTGAGCGCGACATTCCTACCGCATCTAATACCTGCTCGACCTTAATCCCCTTACAAGCATGATGGCGAATATAATGCATCGCCTGAATCACTGCCGGATCACGTAGCGAGCGGAAATCGGTTGAGCGGCGGGCCATGACTTTAACCGGTGGCACCAGAATGCGCTGTAATGGCGCTGTCTCTTGTTGTTTCTGACGCTGATTAAGGCGTTGATGCAACAACTTAGCTGCCCGATAGCCCATCTGCCGGGTTCCCTGCACCACCGAAGAGAGTGCCACCCTCGATAAATAGCGGGTTAACTCTTCATTATCAATACCAATAACACTCAGCTTCTCGGGTACCGCAATATCCAGATGCTCGCACACTTGGAGCAAATGTCGCGCTCGCGCATCCGTCACAGCAATAATCCCGGTCTGGTGTGGTAAGGTCTGCACCCAGTCCGCCAGGCGGTTCTGGGTGTATTGCCAGTTAGCCGGCGCGGTAGCCATTCCTTGATAAACCACCCCTTGGTATTGCTCCGCCGCCACTAACTGTCGGAAAGCATATTCTCGCTCCTGCGCCCAGCGCTTATCACTGCTGGCAGGCAGTCCGTAGAAAGCAAAACGATTTAAACCCTTTTCTTTCAAGTGCATAAAAGCAGCCTCAACCAGCGCTGCATTATCCGTCGCAATATAATCGACCGGCGGATAATCTGCCGGTTGATGATAAGAACCCCCCACGCCAATAATCGGAACATCTACATTCGCCAGTAATTGCTCTATCTGCCGATCATCAAAATCGGCAATAACACCGTCACCCAGCCAATCTCGAATGTTATCGATACGGCAACGAAAATCCTCTTCAATAAAAATATCCCAATCACATTGTGAAGCTTGCAAATACTCACCGACCCCTTCCACCACTTGCCGGTCGTATACTTTGTTAGCGTTAAACAGCAAGGTTATCCGGTAGCGTTTCTCAAACATGGGAATGGCTCCTGAAATAGGTGGGATATCAAGACTCAATAAGCAGAGAGATCAACGCAGTATGGCATTGATCTCTCTGCAAAAAGATAGGGTTAAACCCGGCGTTTGGTCGCGGAATCCATCCATACAGCCAGCAACAAAATCGCACCTTTGACAATGTACTGCCAGAAAGTCGGCACATCCAGCATGCTCATCCCATTGTCGAGAGAAGCCATAATAAATGCGCCCATCACGGCACCAGCAACACTGCCGATACCCCCTGCCAGGCTGGTACCACCAATCACACAAGCTGCGATGGCATCCAATTCGGCAATATTACCCGCAGAAGGTGAACCCGCCCCCAGGCGGGAGCTAAGAATCAGACCGGCTATTGCCACCATCAATCCATTGATAGCAAATACCGCCAGTTTGGTGCGTTCTACGTTGACCCCAGATAAACGGGCTGCATCGATATTGCCGCCAATGGCGTAGATCCGGCGACCAAAAGCAGTCCGGGTAGCCATAAATATACCGGCCAGCATCAGCGCCGTAAGAATTAATACCGGGGTAGGGACACCACGATAATCATTCAATAAATATATAGCCCCAAGAACTATTACAGCAGTAATAGATTGGCGCGTAACATCTCCCTGGGGTGCCGCAACCGGCAAACCCAGCCGAATACGGTGACTACGCCGACGCCATTGCCAGGCCACAAACAACATCAGGCCAATCGCCCCGATACCAAAACCGAATCCATTAGGCAGGTAGCTTTGACCGATTTGTGACATCGCATTACTGGTTGGCGATACCGTGGTGCCGTTGGTGATACCGATTAAGATGCCACGGAAAGCCAGCATTCCGGCAAGGGTGACAATAAATGAAGGAACTTTGCGATAGGCAACCCACCAACCGTTCCATGCCCCCAGCACCAGCCCCAAGCCTAGCGTAACCACAATGGTTAACGGCAACGGCCAGCCAAGCCACACATCAAAAATCGCGGCCACACCGCCCAGCAACCCCATCATCGAACCGACCGACAGATCAATTTCCGCTGAGATAATGACAAACACCATCCCCACCGCCAAGATGCCAGTGATCGCCGTTTGGCGCAGAAGATTCGAGATATTTCTGGCGCTGAGATAGGCCCCTTCAGTGGTAAAAGTGAAAAACAGCATAATAATGGCAATAGCGGCCAACATGACAAAAACTTGCAAATTAACTGATTTTAGCCGAAATAGTGGCTTTTTAACGCCATTTTCTGGTGTATTCAGTTCAGACTGATTAGCTTGCGACATGGGTTTCACTCCTGAGTGCGGCTTCCATGACCTTTTCTTGGGTCAGGTTATGGTTAATGAGATCAGCTTTGATGCGCCCCTGATGCATGACCAACACCCGATCACTTAATCCCAAAACCTCCGGCAATTCAGAGGAAATCACAATGACCGCAATTCCCTGCTGGACCAATTGATTGATAAGTTTATAGATTTCATATTTTGCGCCGATGTCTATACCACGAGTTGGCTCATCGAGAATCAAAATTTTCGGGTTCAGTAACAGGCATTTAGCCAGAATCGCTTTTTGCTGATTACCACCGCTAAGGCGGGCAATCGCCAGCTCTGATGAAGAGGTTTTGACCTTTAACCGCGCCAGAGACTGCGCAATGGTGGATTGTTCTTTGGCATCATCCAGCATGCTAAAAGCACCGGTAAAATCATCCAAGGCCGCCAGTGTGATATTCGCGCCCACCCCCATCACCGGTACGATGCCGTCTTTTTTGCGATCTTCTGGCACCATCGCAATGCCCAGTTTCATCGCCTGCTGACACGTGTTGATGGCCACCGGTTTACCATCAATAAAAATATCTCCCTGCCAACGGCCCGGATAGACGCCGAACAGACATTGCACTGTTTCAGTTCGACCTGAGCCTACCAGCCCGGCAACACCTAGAATCTCGCCACGTTTCAACACGAAAGAGACCTCATCGACCCGGCGAATATGGCGGTTGACCGGATGCCAGGCACAGAGATTTTCCACCCGTAGAATTTCTTCGCCAATATGGTGGGCTTCATGGGGGTAAAGCTCTTTCAGTTCGCGGCCTACCATCATAGCGATAATGTCATCTTCGCTCATGGTCGCCGCCGGGCGGGTACCAATATGACGACCATCGCGGATCACACAGATATGATCGGATATCGCTTTGACTTCATTCAATTTATGCGAGATATAGATACAGGCAATACCGTGGTTTCGCAGGTCACGGATAATATCCAGCAAAATAGCGGTTTCACTTTCAGTCAGTGAGGCGGTCGGTTCATCTAATACCAGTAGCCGCACTTGTTTATTCAGCGCTTTCGCAATTTCAACGAGCTGTTGCTGCCCAAGGCCCAACTCACCGACGGGGGTGTGAGGATCGACGACCAGTTTGACCTGTGCCAACATCCGCTGGCAGCGTAAATACATGGCATCGTAATCCATAATGCCGAAGCGCCCCCATTCGGAACCGAGGAACATGTTTTCCAGCACCGACATCTGTTTCACTAACGCCAGTTCCTGATGAATTATCGCAATGCCCTTTTGCTCTGTTTCACGAATATTTTTGGCCTGTAACATTTCACCTGAAAAAAATATTTCTCCCTGATAAGAACCGGTGGAATAAATACCACATAACACTTTCATTAGTGTGGATTTTCCCGAACCGTTTTCACCGCATAACGATAATACTTGTCCGGCCTCTAATGTCAGGCTGATATTATCTACGGCTTTAACCACACCGAATTGCTTAGTAATATTTTTCATTTCTAGCAGGTAGGGCATAACCCCTCCTTAATACTGCTGATTTTATAGCATTGCGGCTACATTAAATAACGGCCATGTTAATAAATTAAATAACTGGCCGTTTATTACAAAGTCTAATCAGCAATATGCCAATCAATAAACATCTGCTTTTTTGTGGAATCCGTCGGCTATGATAGTGCTATCAATATTGCTTTTATCAACTTGAATCGGTGTTAATAAATAAGCAGGAGCATCTTTTATACCATTATTTAATTTACTGTTGGCTTTTGGTTCCTCACCTTTACCCAGGGTGACTGCAATTTCTGCCGCATCATTGGCTAATTTACTGATTGGTTTATATACGGTCATGGTTTGCGTACCCGCAACAATTCGTTTTATTGCAGCCAAATCAGCATCCTGACCGGAAATAGCTACCTTCCCTGCCAACCCTTGTGCGGCTAACGCCTGAATTGCCCCGCCAGCAGTTGCATCATTGGATGCCACCACAGCATCAATCTTGTTATTGTTGGCAGTGAGTGCATTCTCCATAATTTTCAAGGCATTTTCTGGTAACCAGGCATCAACCCACTGATCACCGACAATTTTTATTTTCCCCTCTTTTATCAGTGGATTAAGCACTGTCATTTGCCCTTGGCGGAACAACTTGGCATTGTTGTCGACGGGTGACCCCCCCATCAGGAAGTAATTGCCTTGCGGCACCCGCTCAACCAGGCTTTTCGCCTGCAACTCACCCACTTTTTCATTATCAAATGAGATATAAAAATCAATATCAGCGTTATTTATCATACGATCATACGCTAATACCTTTATCCCTTCCCGTTTAGCCTCGGCGATAACGTTACTTAATACTTGACCGTTATAGGGAATAATAACTAACACATCAACGCCGCGATTAATCATATTTTCTATTTGCGACATCTGTGTTTCTTCATTGCCATTTGCAGATTGCACAAATACTTTAGCGCCAAGTGATTCAGCTTTGTTAACAAAAATGTCGCGGTCTTTCTGCCAACGTTCCAGGCGGAGATCATCTATCGCCATACCGATTTTAATTTCTTTACTAAATCCGGGCTGGCTAATCATCACCAGAGCGGCACATGCGGAGAGTAAAATGTTCTTAAATTTCATCTTTCGGTACCTTTCTTATTGTGCAAGCAGGGTAAGAGAAACGGTAAACATCGACTGCAATAGGGATTGTTGACGCTTATTTGCACATCGGCAATTACAGATTTTCATCCGCCAATTATGTTTTTTGGTTTAATGTTAATTTTATGATAACGATCATGTTTTCTTCCTCATAAAATGCATAATTCCATTACGGGATGTTATCCGTGTAATGAATATCTAAGCATTTTTTATAATTAAGCGGTTATTTATGAGATCTACACCACAATTAATAATTCTCTGAATTTAAGTGTGAAATAACGTAATTGAGAGAATCGCTAACAACTCCGAAGATAAAAGCTCATCAGCCCGGCAAAAGCGGGGCCAGCTTCCAAGGAGTATTGCATGCAATCTTATTTTGATGAATTAGAACAAGTGCGTTACGAAGGCAGCCAGAGCGCTAACCCGCTGGCATTTCATCACTACAACCCGGATGAAATTATTCTTGGCAAGCGAATGGCCGACCACCTCCGGTTTGCGGCCTGTTATTGGCATACCTTCTGCTGGGGCGGGGCCGATATGTTTGGCGGCAATGCCTTTGATCGCCCGTGGCAGCATCCGGGGGATGCACTGGCTCTGGCAAAACGCAAAGCCGATGTCGCATTTGAATTCTTTCATAAACTGAATGTGCCTTATTACTGCTTCCATGATATCGATGTCTCGCCAGAAGGCGCGTCAATGAAAGAGTATCTTAATAATTTTGCCGTAATGACCGAGGTATTGGCCGAGAAACAAGAGAGCAGCGGCGTAAAATTATTATGGGGTACAGCTAACTGCTTTACCCATCCACGCTATGGCGCAGGGGCAGCCACTAACCCTGATCCAGAAGTCTTTAGTTGGGCTGCAACTCAAGTCTTTACTGCCATGAATGCCACCAAAAAACTCGGCGGTGAAAACTATGTGTTATGGGGCGGGCGTGAGGGCTACGAAACACTGTTAAACACCGATTTGCGCCAGGAACGCGAGCAGATTGGCCGCTTTATGCAGATGGTGGTGGAGCACAAACATAAAACCGGTTTCCAGGGCACGCTATTAATTGAACCTAAGCCACAGGAGCCCACCAAGCATCAGTACGACTATGACGTGGCTACCGTTTATGGCTTCCTCAAGCAGTTTGGGCTGGAAAAAGAGATTAAAGTGAATATTGAGGCCAACCATGCCACATTGGCGGGCCACTCGTTCCATCACGAAATCGCCAGTGCTATTGCCTTAGGTATTTTCGGTTCAGTAGATGCTAACCGTGGTGATCCACAGTTGGGCTGGGATACCGATCAGTTTCCAAACAGTGTAGAAGAGAATGCATTGGTGATGTTTGAGATCCTCAAAGCGGGTGGTTTTACTACCGGTGGGCTGAACTTTGATGCAAAAGTACGCCGCCAAAGTACCGATAAATATGACCTGTTCTATGGCCATATTGGGGCGATGGATACCATGGCGCTGGCACTGAAAGTTGCCGCCAAAATGATTGAAGATGGTCAGTTGGATCAACGCGTTGCCAAGCGCTATGCCGGTTGGAATACTGAGATGGGTCAGCAAATTCTGCAAGGTAAACTGTCGCTGGAAGAGCTGGCACGCTATGCCGAACAGCATAACCTGAACCCGCAACATCAGAGTGGTCATCAGGAGCAGTTAGAAAATCTGGTTAACCGCTATTTATTCGGCTGATGTTTAAGATGGGGCACCCGCTGCCCCAATCTCACCTATAAGGAAGGTATATGTACCTTGGCATCGACTTGGGCACCTCCGGCGTCAAAGCAATTCTACTGGCCGAAAACGGGCAAGTAGTTGCGAGCCAAAGTGCCGCTTTATCCGTCTCGCGCCCACGCCCGTTGTGGTCGGAACAAAACCCGGCTGACTGGTGGCAGGCAACCGATCAGGCCATGCAGGCTCTGGCCGCAGCACATGATTTGCAGCAGGTAAAAGCCCTTGGGTTAACCGGGCAAATGCACGGCGCAACCTTACTGGATAAACAACATCAGGTGCTGCGCCCAGCCATTCTATGGAATGATGGCCGCAGTTTCGCCCAATGTCAGGCACTGGAGCAAGCAGTACCCGAGTCGCGCCAGATTACAGGTAATCTAATGATGCCCGGGTTTACCGCACCAAAACTGAAATGGCTGGCTGAGCATGAGCCAGATATTTTTAGTCGTATTGATAAGGTACTGTTACCAAAAGATTATCTTCGCTTTCTGATCAGTGGTGATTTCGCCAGCGATATGTCCGATGCCGCCGGTACTATGTGGCTGGATGTCGCGCAGCGTGACTGGAGTGATGAGATGCTGGCCGCCTGCGGTTTAAACCGCCAGCACATGCCAGCACTGTTTGAAGGCAGCCAGATTACCGGCCATGTCAGTACAGCTATTGCCCACCGCTGGGGTATCAACACCATACCGGTAGTGGCCGGAGGTGGTGATAATGCTGCCGGTGCTATTGGTGTTGGTCTGTATCAGACCGGACAGGCGATGTTGTCGCTGGGTACCTCCGGCGTCTATTTTGCCGTCAGTGACGGCTTTCTCAGCAACCCCGCCAGCGCAGTTCATAGTTTTTGCCATGCATTACCAAATACCTGGCACCTGATGTCAGTGATGCTAAGTGCCGCATCCTGTCTTGACTGGGCTTGCCAACTCACCGGCGTCGATAATGTTCCTGCACTGATAGCAGAAGTGGAAAAAGCACCGCCAGCGGCTACCCCGGTATGGTTCTTACCCTACCTTTCTGGCGAACGGACGCCCCATAATAACCCTAATGCTAAAGGGGCATTCTGGGGCTTTACCCACCAACATGGCAGGGCAGATTTAGCCCGTGCGGTGTTAGAAGGGGTGGGATTTGCTTTAGCTGATGGGATGGACGCGGTGCATGCCAGCGGATTGCAGCCGACATCAGTCACATTGATTGGCGGGGGGGCTCGCAGTGCCTATTGGCGGCAAATGTTGGCTGATATCAGTGGCCAAACGCTGGAATATCGTACCGGGGGGGATATCGGCCCAGCGTTGGGCGCAGCCCGGTTGGCTCAAATTGCACTGAACCCAGAAACGCCATTAGCAGACTTATTACCTGAACTGATATTGGAACAAACCCATTTACCTGATACCGATCGCCATCACTATTACACTGCTCAACGGACAATCTTCAAAAAGCTCTATCAGCAATTACTGCCGTTATGTGAGTAAATAACACCTCAGGGCTGGCGAGTAATATCCCTCAGCCCTGAGCGTATTAGTAATAGTTGATTTTCACGATGGCTGTGGCATCAAATTGACCTAATTTCACTGATTGCCCGGCAATAGCATTCAGGCTGGCAGTATAATTTTTTGTCACCTGAGTCACATCGTTCAACTGCGCGAACTCGTTATAACGGTTATATACAATCGCCTGACTGGCATCATTATAAATCGTCAATTTCGTGCCGTTTTGCATATCAATGGCATTATCACCCACTAACGGATTCGTGGTTGAGAACTGCGCCTGAATAGAAAAATTGGACAAGCAACCTTGTTTGACTGCGGTAATGGAAAACGGCTGACTAATATTATTGCCGCTATTTTGTAGTAGCGCTTTATTGAATACGCCAAAATTCACGATTTGTGATTCTGGATATACCACCAAGTCCGCACCGCAGGCAATAAACCGTACTCCCGTTAACCCTGATAAGGCATAACGCAAGTTCTTTGCCCCAGGGGTCAGATTCAGCCCAGTTGAACCATCAAGTTGGAATACCGTGAAGTTATCTGCACCCACATAATAACCGCTCGAAGGTGGGTTACCGGTCACTTTAATATATAGCCGGAAAGTCACCGTAACGGTAACATTTTGCCCTTTAGCTATCGGAGAGGAATTGGTATTTAAACGGGCCGCGTTAGTTTCTAAATCCTGCCCATTATAACTGACACCTAATTGCAACCCCTGCCCCAACGATTGATGTAGCGGGTTAAAATAGAACCACACTTGGTCAATCGTCGAGCCTAATACGTTATCGCAATAGGCTGTAACAGTAATATCGTTCGATTCCCAGACTTTCGTCCCTGCCGCAACGTTCGATGGTATCGCTAATTGCCCGATAGGTATTGCAGGTTTAATCACAATACCGGTTCCCTTTTCAACACAATCAAGGGCATAGGCCGCCTGCGATAACAGCAGCGCCACCAATAAAATAACTACCGAGCCACCCATCCGGCCCATTTTATTTAACATAGCATGAGTCATTGTCATTCCTTTACCGGTACCGGAAGGCTGCGCGCATTACTTTTTCTTTTCCGCAGGTTGAATTTGGCAATCAACAGCCGAGCAGTTAAAAATACGGATGACCATGCCACCAAAATCATCCATATAACCAATGCTATAACGACTGCCACTATAACCTGGCGTCTTGGCAATCTCAGTACCAAAAGGCGCGATCATTAGGCTATCGAAACCGGGGAAATTACCGCGATTATCCTGGCTTAAATACCCTAACGTGATGTAATACGGTGTCGGGTTATGAATTTTCAGGCTTTCACCTTGCTTACTAATCTGTAATTTTTCCTGCCAGATCTCGTTATAATCTGCTTTTATCGCCGTAGGGCGGTAAAATAGCTTCACTCTATTTTGAATCGCAATTTGTACCACGTTGGTCATTTCACTTTTTGGTGGCACTTCCCGCACGTTGAAATAGAATAGCGTCTCGCGATCTGTAGCTAATTTATCAGCATCAGGCAGTTTCATAATGCGCACCTGACTTTTTTGGCCGGCATTAATCCGCTGCATTGGCGGCAAAGCAACCAATGGGTTATCTACTTTCTGGCCAGCGGCATTTTCTAACCATGATTGTGCTAAATAAGGTGATGTTTTACTCTGATTTTGCAAAATAACACTGGCTGATTTATCGCTGCTGTTGAAGATAATCCGTGTCCGGTCAAGATTAATCGCCGCCTCACTGACCATAGTGGTAAGCAATAAGGCAATCCCTACTATGGCATTATTTATCTGCTGGTTCTTCCTAACCAGCATCATGTTATTAAGGTCTTTCATTTTCTGTTCCGCTCTAAATTAGATCGTTATGCTGTGAATAACTGCTTTAAGTAAGCAACAGTTTTGGGTAAAAAATAATTTACGGTCAATAATAGTTTTCGGTCAATAAACTATTTTAATTAATATTTTTCCATATTGCTGCCTAACCTACTGACAAGGAAGTAGAATTTTCCCTGAACTCATGCCGTTATTTTCCGGCAATACTATCTTGCACTGCTTTTTGCCCCACTGAACCGTCAGTTTCCCGGCATCTTCTAAGCCAGCCAAATAGGCCAAGCCACTTTCGCCTAAAATACCTACCTCAGCTCCGGTTTTATCAGCAATAACCGATGACCCAAGTGGTGGGAAACTACCGTCATTGAGGCGGATTATGGCCATAATTTGCTGACCTTTTACTGCCCTAATTTCACGGTAACCAATAGCACCTTCGGTGAGGGTTTTTTGAATAACAGTATTATAGACTTCAATATCTTCCGGCAGGCTTTGCACATCAACCCGAACGTCTGACTGCTGATAACTGGTAACGCCATTTACCACTGCCACACCAAACCGATTGGTAATCGCCGAATTATTATTCAATGACACACCTGAAACATCGCCGGTATCAATCATTATTCTTGGCTCATTACCCGATTTATTCTGGTGAGCTGAAACACCCTTCGCAGTCGCGGTTATCGAGCCATACCAGTTGGTATTCAACGAGTTATATTCATTATTTTTATGGCTGGCATCAACACCAAACTCACCATAAGGGGAGCTATGCTGATAGCCGCCACGGAACACGCCATTGCCTTGCTGTATTTCAGGGCTGGCGCCCCCGGCGCTGACACGCCAGATATTCCTCGGGTCCTGGCTGTTGAAATAGGAGATATTCTGCGAGTAGCCGTTGTTCTTATCACGTTGCGCGTCATAACTGACCTGCTGCCCAACACCAATCGGGACGCTGAATGAGAAGAACACCTGATTTTCGCTTTCATACTGGTATTTCACTTTATTGGCAGAGATTGTCGTCGAAATGCCTTTAAAAGAGCCAATATCAAATATTTTGCTGACAGAAACACCGTAATTATTACTGGATACATCATTCCAGTAAGTTTTATGGGTAGCAGATAAGTACATAGTGATATCCGGCCAGGCCAAATATTGGTTCGCGGTCACGGTGTATGTTTGCTTATCATTTTGTAGATAATTATTGCCATTTAGCCGATCCAAGTACTGGCTCATGCTCATAAAGTTCTTTTCGGAAAAACGGTATCCGGCAAAGGTAATCTGGCTATTAGTCTGGTCAAAACGCTTGGAATAGTTAACCCGGTAGCTTTCACCGCTCTGCTTCCCTTCATGCGGTAACTGAGAGCGGGAATGTGTAACATCGACAGACAGCGCGCCGAAATCATGTAAGTTTTGCCCAGCACCCATGGCTATCGCGGTGTAGTCCTGTGACGTCGCAATCACTCCGCCATACAAGGAAACATCATTAAATGCCCCCCATGAAAACTCACCATTAAAGAAAGTCGGATCACTCACCGCGTTATTGCTGCCCTGCATCGGACGGCCCAAAGCCGTTTTATAGCGGATGGCGCCTTTGCGGGTTAAAAATGGTACGGTTGCGGCGCTAACCTGGAAAGTGGTTACACGACCATCTTCCTCTTCCACGCGGACATCAATATTGCCCTGTACCGCCTCACTAATATCCTGAATAACAAACGGCCCCGGAGCAACGTTGGTTTGGTAAAGGGTACGGCCATTCTGGCTCAGAATGACTCTGGCATTGGTGCGAGCAATGCCGATCACTTGCGGTGCATAGCCACGCAGTGTCGGTGGCAACATCCGCTCATCACTGGAAAGTGATGCCCCCAGAAAACGAAATGAATCGAAAATACTGGAGCTGAGATAGGTTTGACCACCAATAAATTTAGCCCCTATCGCTGGGATAGCCCGAAATGCATACACTTGTGACCAGTCAAAATTACTGTAGTGCGAGCCTTCTGTTTCATTATTGATATATTGGTAATCAGCACGGATACGCCATGGCCCCATATTGGCGCCCGCAGTTCCGTAGCTGCTAAAATTAGTGCTACTACTACCACTTTTCGGCGCATAACGATTACCAAACAGGTTGTAATCCAATATAGCGCCAGGAATACCATCATCCCATTGAGAAGGCGGCACCCAATTAGGATCACTGTAAGCTAACCATGCTTGTGGAATAGAGATAATTAAATATTGTTTTTCTTTATCGTAATTTGCCGTAATCTCTTCTTTTTGATCAATAGAGACACACTTGCCATCATTCCATAATGTCAGCGACTCACGCACAGCCGGAGCTAACCCCAGCAGATCAACTAAATCTGGTGACAGGCATAATTTAGTTAATTTCCCATCATCGACAGGTAAATAGGGTACCAGGTAGCGCTCAGGTAACAGCCGGCCATTAATCAGGACATCAAGCAGATAATCACCCGGAGGGGTATAATCATCAACCTCAAAACGAGACAGATCGATATTACTGCGATCTTTTGCATCGATAATATTGGTATTAAACTCTACTGCTGCAGCCATTCCAGGCAATAATAAACTTAAACCTGCCAATGTTAATATTTGCACCATTCGAAAGATCATTTCTTTTCTTCTAGATTTATATTGCATAAATAAATCACTGTCTTATGGCAAAGTATTAATAAAGGGGAGTCTCCTCCCCTTAAATTGAAGCTACATACGCCGCTGTAACGTCAAATAAGCAGGGTATGACCCAAAGTAATTGGTGTTTCAGCAAAGCAGCAAACAAGTGCCGCTAATGCTGCTGCAACGCCAAGTACGAAGGATAGTTTTATTTATAGTTCAGCGCGTAAGTAGCCTGGGACACGATAGTACCGGTTGTTACAGGTGCGCCAGTTGCTTCAACGCGAGCTGCGAATACTATCTGATTCGGGCCAGTTACCAGATTAACATCAGCACCGGTATCACCCACTTTCAGCAATGCGCCGTTAGTGTCGATCAGACGAATACCTGCACCACCTGCGCTACCGGTGTTTGCCAGCAATGCTGGAGAGGTTGCATCAGAAACGCCGCCGAAAGTTACGGTAACTTTAGACATTGCAGGGTAAGTTACTGAACCTGCTGTTTGTTCAGTCAGATCACAATCTTGCAGGTCAATGTTGTACTGAACGTTCTGAGAATATTTATTACCGGTTTCCAGTAATTTATTCGCTACCTGACCCATATCTACGCTGATATCAGTAGAGTTCGGCGCGATAGAGCATGGTGCATTAATAACAGTACCGGTAAAATGAATACGGCCATTACCTTCATCTGCAGCAAATGCTTGGGAAATGAAAGCAGAAGATGCCAACGCAATAATCAATGCACTTTTCTTAAAATTAGACATATTAAAAAACCTTTATTTAGACACCATATTTAAAGAATACGCTGATGGAATACCATCAACGGCTCACGTCATTACCGATGGCTATAACAACGATAAAATAAATAAAAACATGAAAGTAAAAATGCAAT
>NZ_JAZGQE010000122.1:0-15182 GCF_048593885.1 Yersinia sp. 1252 StPb PI
ATGTCCTGACAATAAATCAATTGTATTTAATTTGTTAGAAAAGCACATTGTAAGCCAGCCAATTCCCAGTGAATTGCCATCGATACCTGAAGAATAAAATAAATAATCTTGATTTACGCGTGGAGAGCTAAAAACATAAATTTAGCTCTCTACTCACAAAACCAATATACGGATCGTAATCTACATAGAGGACTTAACATGCAAAATCCAACAATTGTTATTGGCGTCATTGGTGCTGATTGCCATGCTGTTGGTAATAAGGTGCTAGACCGAGTGTTTACAGTGCACAACTTCAACGTCATCAATCTCGGAGTGATGGTGAGTCAGGATGAATATATTGATGCTGCCATTGAAACCGGTGCTCACGCCATTGTCATCTCCTCTATCTATGGGCACGGTGAAGTGGATTGTATTGGTATGCGTGAGAACTGCATTGAACGCGGAATTGGCGAAATCTTGCTGTATGTCGGCGGAAATTTGGTTATTGGTAAACATGCGTTCTCAGAAATTGAGTCAAAATTCAAAGAGATGGGATTCAACCGCGTCTTCGCACCCGACACTGATTTGGAATTAGTCTGTTCTTTAATGAAGGGCGATATTGAACATGCCATGCAACCAGAAGCAGCGGCTGGGGGCGTGCAATGATCACCGTTTCTATCGATATCGGCTCCACCTGGACAAAAGGGGCAGTGTTCGAGGTGGGAGATGATGACCATATTAATGTGAAGAATTATGCATTATCTCCTACTACGCCACACCATTTGGCTGAAGGATTTTTTTCGGTATTGAATAAGATCCTAAATGTTGCCGATGCACGCCCTTTATTAGCGTCAGGGCAGGTCAATATTGATTACTCCTCATCGGCCAAAGGCGGATTAGCGGTTGCTGCTATTGGGCTGGTGCCCAATATTACCCTCGAATCCGCCAAGGTCACCGCGCACTCTGCGGGGGCTAAAGTGTCACAACACTTCGCCTATAACCTGAATAAATCAGATGTACGGGCTTTAGAAGCATCACCGCCGGATATCCTGTTATTTACCGGTGGTACTGACGGCGGTGACTACGCTCATGGCCTGTCGAACGCAAAACTATTGGCTCAATCTAAATTGAAGTGCTCCATTATTTATGCCGGAAATCGCGACTTGCAAGATGACGTATTGGAGATCCTCGGGGATAAAGATTTAACCATTGTTAATAACGTGCTGCCCAATCTCGACAGCCCTAATCCGTTTGATGCGCGTAAAGCTATTTGCAACATTTTCCTTAAGAAGATTATTAGAGGGAAAGGTTTAGACGTCATCGTTGATCAAACGGGTGAAGACCCACTGCCTACGCCCTATTCAGTCTTCGAACTGGTGCAACAAATTCGCCAATACGTGCCCGATTGGGAAACATTCATGTTGATAGATATGGGGGGCGCCACCACCGATGTTTATTCCTCCTATAACAGTCATATGCTGCCCGACACCGTGATACACGGGATCCCAGAACCGCTGATTAAACGAACCGTCGAAGGTGACCTGGGGATGCGCGTTTCAGCGATGAATGCCGGCGAAACCGGTATGCCAATGATTGCTCATTACTTCTCACACCAACAAAGCCAAATTGATGCTTTTTATCGATATTTAACCCATATCACTGCACATCCGGGCTATTTACCCCGTAGCGACGAAGAAGTTGTTTTTGACCAATTGTTGGCTGGGATTTGTGTCGGATATGCCACTGAACGTCATGCGGGCAAAAAAACACAGGTTTGTACCTGCGCAGGCAATATTGACCTACAGGTCGGTCGCGACTTAAGCCTGGTTAAAAAGGTGATTGGCACTGGCGGGTGGCTATCCCGAGCAGAATCATTCGATATTCATAACTGGCTGAAATATCGCAATTTAGATGATGAGGGCAAGCAGGTTCTGCTCCCCGGCAAGTTTGAATATTACAGAGATACACAAGGTTTACTTCCCCTGCTCGCCAATGTCGCCCGTCGCTTTCCTAAAGCTGCCGCCCAAACTGGCGTTCGAATTCTGAACAAGTAAAAACTGGAGTCATGATGGAACTTCGCAACAAAAAGATTTCTTTAGATCACTTTATGTCCGAACGTTTTCACGTCTTACAAACGTGGCACACCGGCAAAGACGTTGAGAAATTTGAGGATGGCGTCAAGTATCAGCAAACAATTCCTGAGTCGAAAAATTTTGCCAAAGCGCTGTTTGAAGCTGACCGCCAAGGTATTACCTTAAGCCAACCTCGTGCCGGGGTCGCATTAATCGAAGAACATATCGCGCTGCTGACCGCGTTGCAAAAAGATTGCGACCTCCTGCCTACCACGATTGATGCCTATACCCGCCTTAATCGTTACGAAGATGCGGCCATCGGCATCCAAAAATCTATCGAAGCAGGGACATCAAAACTCAATGGTTTACCGGTCGTCAACCACGGTGTAACAGCTTGTCGCAGCATTACTGAAAGTTTGTCTAAACCGTTGCAGATCCGTCACGGAACACCTGATGCACGGCTGCTGGCCGAGATAGCAATGGCCAGTGGGTTTACCAGCTACGAAGGCGGCGGGATCTCCTACAACATTCCTTATGCAAAACGCGTAACGCTGGAGAAATCCATTCGTGACTGGCAGTACTGCGATCGCTTGATTGGGGTATATGAAGAGCATGGTATTCGTATTAACCGCGAGCCATTTGGCCCATTGACCGGCACCTTAATCCCGCCGTTTGTGTCCCATGCGGTCGCGATTATTGAAGGTTTACTCGCGCTGGAACAAGGTGTCCGGTCTATCACCGTGGGCTACGGCCAGGTGGGTAATATTGTGCAAGATATCGCGGCTATCCAATCATTACGCGAGCTGGCTCATGAGTATTTCCACGCTAATGGCTACGACAATTACGAGTTGAGTACCGTGTTCCATCAATGGATGGGGGGATTCCCGGAAGATGAGTCCCGTGCATTCGCGGTTATCTCTTGGGGGGCCGCAGTAGCGGGGATGGCCGGTGCTACCAAGGTAATTACCAAAAGCCCACATGAGGCCTACGGGATCCCAACTGCCGAGGCAAATGGTCAAGGATTAAGAGCCTCGAACCAAATGCTGAACATGGTTCGTGACCAAAAATTCCCACCTTGTCTGGAGGTTGACCGCGAGGTTGATCTGATTAAACGCGAAGTTCGCGCCGTTATGAACAAAGTGCTGGAGCTGGGTCAGGGCGATATTGCGATAGGTACCGTACGTGCCTTTGAAGCGGGAGTCCTTGATGTGCCATTTGCCCCCGCCACCTGTAACTCTGGCAAGATGATGCCCATCCGCGATAACCACGGCGCAATTCGCGTCTTCGATCCGGGTTCAGTACCCCTGCCTGAAGATGTACTGGCACTCCACCATGATTTTGTTGCTGAACGCGCTAAAGAAGAAGGCCGTGTACCTTCATTCCAAATGATTATTGATGACATTAACGCTGTATCCCACAGTAAATTAATAGGAAGACCATAATGAAAATCAAACACGCTCTGTTCACCGCAGGTTACTCATCTTTCTACTTCGATGACCAACAAGCAATCAAAAATGGCGCGAAATTGGATGGGTTTATCTATCAAGGCAAGCCGGTGACTGAGGGATTCACGTCCATTCGGCAGGCAGGTGAATGCGTCAACATCCAATTAATTTTAGAAAATGGGGCCGTAGCAGTGGGTGACTGTGCCGCAGTGCAATACTCAGGCGCTGGTGGTCGTGATCCTTTGTTTATCGCAGCAAATTTTGTTCCTTTCTTAGAAAAACATATCAAACCCCTACTGGAAGGGCGCGATATCAGTGAGTTTCGCCTGAATGCTCGTTTCTTTGACGACGTGACCATTAATGGCAAACAGCTACATACTGCCATTCGTTACGGCCTTTCTCAGGCATTGTTGGATGCCACTGCGTTAGCCACCGGGCGTTTAAAAGCCGAGGTAGTGTGTGACGAATGGCATCTGCCGCTGGTTGCCAAACCTATTCCGCTGTTTGGTCAAAGTGGCGATGACCGTTATATCGCCGTGGATAAAATGATCGTTAAAGGCGTCGATGTTCTGCCACATGGTCTTATCAACAACGTTGATGAAAAACTGGGGCGCAATGGCGAAAAACTGCGTGACTATGTGAGTTGGTTAGCCAAACGCGTGGCTGAACTGCGCGTTGATCCTAACTACAAACCGAATCTGCATATTGATGTTTACGGCACCATTGGCCTGATTTTTGACATGGACCCAATGCGGTGCGCCGAGTACATCGCCAGTCTGCAAGAACAAGCCGGCGATCTGAGTCTGTATATCGAAGGGCCGGTTGATGCAGGCAATAAACCAGACCAAATCCGCCTGTTAACTGAAATTACCCGCAATCTGGCAAAACTCGGTTCGAAAGTCAAAATTGTGGCCGATGAATGGTGTAACACCTATCAAGACATCATCGATTTTACTGATGCGGGTAGTTGCCACATGGTGCAGATCAAAACCCCTGATTTGGGCAGTATTCACAACATTGTGGACGCGGTTCTTTACTGCAATAAAAAAGGGATGGAAGCGTACCAGGGGGGGACTTGTAACGAAACCGATATCAGCGCCCGCACCTGTGTGCATGTCGCTATCGCCTCCCGTCCGATGCGGATGCTAATCAAACCGGGGATGGGTTTTGATGAAGGGATGAACATGGTGTTCAACGAGATGTCTCGCACCATCGCGCAACTTAATGCAAAGGCTAACTGATATGTCTAAGACCTTTAAAATTCTCTCACCAACGGCCATCTTGGGGTACGGATTCCCGGAAGAGAGCTTTATGAAAGCGATGGAGGAGTCACCTGATTTAATCGCTGTAGATGCGGGTTCCTCTGATCCCGGCCCTCACTATTTGGGTGCCGGTAAACCTTTTACCGACCGCGCTGGAGTAAAACGCGATCTGCGCTATATGATAACCGCAGGGGTGAAAAATGGTATTCCTGTGGTTATCGGTACTGCGGGTGGTTCAGGGGCTGCACCGCACCTGGAGTGGTGTCGCCAGATAATTTTAGAGATTGCCAAAGAGGAATCGCTCAACTTTACGCTGGCTGTTATCCCTGCCGACGTCAGTAAAGAAGTGGTGCACGCCGCCCTTGATGCCGGCAAGATTCAGTCGCTGGATTTTGTCCCTGAACTGACTCATGAAGCCATTGATGCCACAACCTATATCGTTGCTCAAATGGGGATCGAGCCTTTTCAGGAAGCATTGCAAGCGGGTGCACAAGTGGTGTTAGGTGGCCGTGCTTATGATCCCGCCTGCTTTGCGGCGTTACCGATTATGAGGGGATTCGATGAAGGTCTGGCGTTGCATTGTGGCAAGATTTTGGAATGTGCTGCTATTGCAGCAACACCGGGATCAGGCTCCGACTGCGCAATGGGTATTCTGGACGAAACTGGCTTTACCTTAAAAACCTTCAACGAGAAACGTCAATTTACCGAAACCTCGGCCGCGGCACATACCTTGTATGAAAAATCTGACCCATACTTCTTGCCCGGCCCCGGCGGGGTGTTGAACCTGAAAGCCTGTCGCTTTGAAAATGTCGGCAACGGCCAGGTTCGTGTCAGCGGATCAGTGCATGAAAACACGCCATACACCGTGAAGTTGGAAGGCGCACGTCCGGTGGGCTATCGTACCCTGAGTATTGCCGGCACCCGTGATTCCATTATGATTGCCGGTATTGATAATATTTTGGTCGAAGTGCGCAACAGTGTCGAAAAAAACCTCAAAATCGATCCTGATGCGGTGAAGCTCAATTTTCATCTGTACGGCAAGAACGGTGTCATGGGCAAAATGGAGCCAGAGCCGGATACCACTTCTTATGAATTGGGTATTTTGCTGGATGTTGTCGCCCCGACTCAAGCCATGGCTGATAGCATATGTTCACTCGCCCGCTCTACTCTGCTTCATTATGGTTATGCCGGGCGAATAGCTACTGCGGGTAATTTGGCCTTCCCATTCTCTCCGTCAGATATTCGAGCGGGACTGGTTTATGAATTCTCCATTTATCATTTGATGGAATACACACCAGAAGTTGCATTTAAATTCCGCCTGGAAAATGTAACAACCGAAGGAGTGGTAGCATGAAAAAATCAATTTTAGATTTGGCACACGTTGTCAGATCGAAAAATGCCGGTCCTTATGAATTAGTGCTGGATATTTTATTTAAGGATAAAGAGATATATTCAAGCATTAAAGCGTCAGGGCAATTTAAAAAAGAACTGATTGCGCAGCTCTATAAAATTGACGCCAAATTTGTACACCGCATTGTTTGGTTCGATCCCGCCAATGCTGTCAAGGTGGTCATGCCGCGCAGCCTGGTATCGGGTGCAGTAGGCGATACTGACGTCTATGGTGCTCAGCAACATGCACCATTATTGAAACTCGAGTTTAGCATTTAGTATTTCATTAACTGTAGCAATAGAAAAAACACTCTAATAATCCGGTGCACTGTGCTGCGTCATTCGCTTCGCCCTGCACCGTGATTAATATAGAGGCAAATACAACATCAGCACTGTTATTAATTAAGTTTAGAGCAACGATACCACCCTACTTATAAATGGAATCCTTATGAAATCAAAAAATTTGACCACAATGATCATATTGGGTCTGATAATAGGTATTATTGTCGGATTTTTAATTAATTCCTTTAGCAGCCCTGAGTTCGCTAAATCATACTCATCTGAAATATCTATTTTCACCGATATTTTCCTGCGATTGATCAAAATGATCATTGCGCCATTAATCATCTCAACATTAGTGGTTGGGATTGCCAAAATGGGGGATGCCAAAACCTTAGGGCGCGTTTTCTCAAAAACGCTGTTCTTGTTCATTTGCGCCGCATTCATTTCCATTCTGCTCGGGTTGGTGATTGTTAACCTGTTAAGACCCGGGGATGGGATTAACTTCGTGGCGGAAACTGCCAGCGCTGTTGACGGTATCGCACCGGTACCATTCTCGGCTAAGGTGTTTATCTCACACGCTATCCCAACCAGTATTGTGGATGCGATGGCACGTAATGAAATCCTGCAAATTGTTGTGTTCTCTATATTTATGGGGATTAGCCTGTCCGCCATCGGTGAAAAAGCTACCCCTATCGTTTCGGTATTAGATTCGTTGGCACACCTGATGCTAAAACTCACAGGTTACGTCATGTTGTTTGCCCCTCTGACCGTATTCGCTGCCATTTCAGCCATGATTTCTGAGCGTGGATTAAGTGTATTAGTCAGTGCCGGTATCTTTATGGGCGAGTTCTATCTCACCCTCGGCCTGCTGTGGCTTATTTTGATTGGTTGTTCAATCCTTCTGATTGGCCGCTGCACGCTGCGCTTAATTAAAGGCATCAGCGAACCTGCGCTGTTAGCTTTTACCACCTCAAGTTCTGAAGCGGCCTTCCCTGGTACGTTAGAGAAATTAGAAGAGTTTGGCGTATCCAACAAAATTGCCAGTTTTGTGTTGCCGATTGGTTATTCCTTTAACCTTGTAGGCTCCATGGCATATTGCTCGTTCGCGGTCATATTTATTGCTCAAGCATGTAATATCCATTTGAGCATGGGTGAGCAAGTCACCATGTTATTGATTCTAATGCTGACTTCTAAGGGCATGGCGGGTGTTCCACGTGCTTCATTAGTGGTTATTGCCGCAACGTTGAGCCAGTTCAATATCCCGGAAGCAGGGTTGATTCTACTGATGGGGGTTGATCCCTTCCTCGATATGGGCCGTTCTGCCACTAATGTGATGAGTAACGCAGTTGGTGCGGCATTGGTTGGGCGTTGGGAAGGTGAACACTATGGTGAAGGCTGCCGTGGCGTGGCAAAAGCGCGCACGGAAACTATCATGGTTAAAGAGATGGCGGTGATTCAAGAGACATTTACTCTCGAGGCGCAGGCCAAGTAATAGCCGCTCTCTGTTTGTTCCCGCTGAAAAAGCAAAAAGCCCAAGCTTGCAATAAGCTTGGGCTTTAAATTTGGCGCAAGGATGGTCTGCTAAAAAGAATGCGAATGCGAAACCAGGCAGCAATATCACGATAGCACTGGGTGTTACTTACAGATAAATGGTGCGTTGATTGTCAGAATAGCGCGCCGCTGGCGGGATGAATAGCAGTAACAATCTGATTTACGATGAGTTTGAGAAACGGGCCACTCTGATGGTGGCCCGTAAACAATGACTAAACTAGAAGTTATATTTAACGCCTACTACGGCAGAGGTATCACTGTAGCCTTTACCCCCCACTTGCTGACCAACGTTCATCCAGAGATTTAACTTAGGATTCCACTGGGCCTCAACACCAACTTTTAGCTCACCAATATTTCTAGTGCCATCTTGCTCAACTAACGTGCCACCCATATTGCCGCCAAAGCTCTTACTGTTATGGATCCAGTTAGCCTCAACGAAGGGTTCAAATACTCGCTGTTTACCTTTATCAATATCACTATAACCATTGATATAAGAACGAAGACCTAAGCGGGTCAGGATATTACCCTCACCTTCACTACTGATCTGGGTGCCACGTGCATCGCTGAAACTATCAGCTTTGACGCCCATCCAGACAATCTGAGCTTTCGGTTGCAGGTAAAATATTCTGTTATTTTCCGGCGATTCGCTCATTTTGAAGGTATAGCCCAGCTCGGCTGAGGCCGTGAAGCCGTTGGACTTATAGCTTTCACTGGCAAGGCTTTCACCGCTGACAGTATTGTTAAACCAGTTATACAGAACCCAGGTATCAACATAAGTGCCGTTCTTATCAGCATCATTATCATACCAAGTGCCATATAAGCCGGCGCTATAGCCATCAACCTTACCTTTGGACCCGATGCTGGTAACACCAGAGTTCGTGTTACTTTGCTGATTGGCATAACCCGCCATCGCGCCTAAATGCCAGCGATTGAGATTATCATCACTCCATTGAGCAATATCACCGCCTAACTGCAACACGTAACTATTACTCTGGGTTTTCAATTGACCAGAGGTATCACGGGAGCGGTTATGGCTACCAACCTGGCGCATCCACATACTGGTCACTTTCTCTTCGCCCGTTAAGGCATCGATATATTGGGTTTCACCTAAACGATCATGCAGTCGGGTCATAAATAAGGTATTGGCCCCAGCAATATTCGCTGCATAGCTGCTTATCTCAGGCCGTAAAACCGATGGTTTTGACAGATCTGTTGGCGTGGTCGGATCGGTCGGGCCACTGGTCAATTGGCTGGTCAAATACCAGTTGCCTGTATTCACCCCATTGCCACGACCTAAACTATATTCATAAGCCCCGGCAACGATACGGCCATCTTGTGTAAATGTACCGGCAGAGTCACCGCCAACATGCACAACCTCAATACCATTGAGCGTTTCAGCACCCTGACCACCCACATTCGCAACCGTCACTAAAGTATTACCTTGAGTGTTACCGTCAACAATGAGTTTATCTGTCAGTGAGTTGTCATCACCCAGAACAGTATTAAGATACAGATTGCCATTATTTCCCAGATAATCGCCACTGACATGCAGTTGATTACCGACGGAAGTTGATGCCGAACCAATATAGGTTGAACCGCTGTTAATGAGATTGCCGCCCACTCTAAAGGTCGTGGCAGGTGATAATGAACGGGTGAGCGCTCTATCGCCTACATATAACGACCCCAGATTATCGATATTACCGGCAACACCACCATAGCCTGACATAAAGCTATTATCGGCAATATTGACTTGCTGACTGGCTAAAGTCACAGATGTATTGCTATTGCCTAAGGTAATCCCACCCTGATTAATATCGGTCAGGCCGGTGTAAGTCACATTGCCCATTAAGGTCAGCACTGCCTGACCTAATTTAGTCAGGTCACCAACGCCACTGACATTATTTAACAGCGTCCAGTTAGAACTGGTATTCAATACCAACGCTCCATCATCTTCCACATCAGCACTGCCTAGATGTTGAGCCTGAGATGCGGTCAATACAGATGTATTATCAATCTGATAGCGTCCGGAGAATGATGCATTATCTCCTTGTAATACCGCCTGACTGTTGTTCAGTTTAACATCACCACTGTTGCTCAGATTATTAACGAAATGCCCTGTAGCACCCGTCAGATTAAGTTTACCGCCATTATCAATATCACCCGTACCTAAGCCGCTGATATGGTTCAGACTAACTTGAGCAGTATTAGCAATCTCAGTTTTGGCAGAAAGTTGATCATTGGCACCATTTACCGTTAGCGTATTATCCGCAACGGTCAACGTTCCTGCCCCGGTCAAATGACCATTAGAAACACCACCTTGATTGATAGTCAGATGACCACCACTCAAATTAACCCATGTTCCTAACGCGCTTTCAAGCTGACCAATGGTCTGACTAAAAAAGGCCATTTCAAATATGCTTTGATTGTTTAACTGCAATTTTTCGGTATTACCCAGAACGTTATTCGCGCCCATCGATAAGGTGCCGGAGCGAATATCAGTAACACCGGTATAGCTGTTGAGTGTATTTGATAACGAAACAGTATTTCCTGCACCGGTATCGATTGATAAATCTCCGCCACCCACTACTTTTGCACTAAGATCGGCGGCCGCACCTGTTTTCCCACCAGAACTCAGTGTTAAAGCATTTGCACCATCGCTCAATAACTCCACTTGGGTTAAGCCATAGTTCACAAACAAATCATCATTATTATTGGCGCCCGTGGTTAATCGATAATCGTAAGAACCATTAGCAACGTGCACACCATTTTGCTCGATGTCCGCCATTGTTTTATTGGTTATTACTGTATTAGTCCGATTATCAATTAGCTGTAATGCGCCACCGCTTCCGGTGACAACGCCAAGGGAGTCCGCCAGTTTGAGTAATAGATTGGCATCATCTTGCTCCATTAACGGGGTAACATCGGTCGATGGCGTTGATGGTGGCAGATAGTTTTGAACGCTTTCAATATTAATACCGACTTTGCCGGTACCTGTCAGGTCTAATACATTACTGGTCTGGATTTGACTTTTTTCCGGCTGACCTGGTGTTCCGGTATTGAAATTAACTGTGCCGCCGTCAAAAATTAGCCCGCCGATACTCTGTAGGCTATCACCAACGTAAGTCACACTATTTTGGCCTAATTTCAATGTGGCATCGGTTAGCGCTTGCGTATTGCCCTCTTTCAATTGGAAAGTACTGTGCCCCAAGGCAACCGTACCGGCAAAACTGTCAGCATAGTTATTCGTTGTGAAATCAAAACTCTGACCAGAAGTATTGACGCTCAGTAACCCAGTGCCCGATAAATGGCTATTAAAAGCCACAGCATTATTATTAACAATGGCAAGTTCACTGGTCGCATCAATGCTATAGCCAGTATCAGCGGCATCATCTTTAGCATCACCTAGTGTGAGTAAGGCGTTGTCTAATGTCAGCGTCGAGTTATTTTTTAGTTCAATATCTTCCATGTTCAAAATGGTAGTTTCATTCAGAACACGATAAACAGAATTATCCAGTTGCAGGGTGTCGTGACCAACACCACCGTTTAGTGTATGGAATAAAGTATCTTGCTCACTAGCGGTGATATCTTTTAAGAAAAAGCGGTCATCACCAGCACTGGTTTTAAAGTCGGTGCCTTCGCTACCACTGACCAGCGTAATACTATTATCCTGGTCGTTGAGTAGATTGACCTGACCGCTGATAATGGCATTAGCCGCATTGGTAAATGCTACCGCAGGGCCAGAAAGCGTTTGCAGGGCTAATTGCGTGACATTTGCCGCTAAGATTTGGCCATAGTTAGTAAAGGTATTTACTTGACCATTATTGATATCAACAACCGAAACACCACTCACTGTGGACTTCGATTCAAGTTTCCCGTGCTGATTCACTGTATTACTGATACCACCAACGACTAAGGCTGAACCACCGGTTGCCTGATTAACATTAATATTTGCACCGCTGGTAACACTGGCAGATGAATTAGTTATCAAACCTTGCCCACTGGCTGAATTAACGTTAATCGTTAGCCCCTCAGTTCCCGCCAGGTTGAGCTCAACATCCGTTATTTTATTTCCGGCTATATTTTTCTCAAATAAGAAGCCAGTGCCGTTAGTTCCTTCAACATTAATCGTCACATTATCAGTCTGTGCCAGAGCTGTTGCTGTGCGTATACCCGCCCCAGTACCGACATTAATGACTGCATCGCTCAATTTGATATTACTAATTTCAGCCGTATTCTCTATACCATTACCACTTCCAAGCATATCAATAATTGCACGTTCGATAGCCAAACCTTTTGCGCCAGCTTGTAATAACACACCATGAGCTGTGCCTCCGGCTTTTGTTTGGCCCGTTCCATCCAGTGTCAGTGAAGCACCGTTATCGATTAAATAAGCTGCGGTTTCATCCGTCGCTTCAATCGTGCTGGTGTTATTTACTCGGGCGTTCTCACCTTTAATATGAACGGCAGTGCCTTTAACTTTTATGGCACCCTGATTATCCAATATTCCATTATCAACCAGCACCCCAGTTTTACCTGTTCCACTAGTTGAAAAATCAAGGCTACCTTTATGAAGCAGAGTCCCGCTGTTACGGGCAATATAGCCAAAAGCACCATCAACAGAATGTGCTGAACCTAATTGGGCATAACTGGTTAAAATAGAGTTAGTGCTGAAACTCTCCGGTACTTCCAGGCCATCAATGCCATAATATTTACCGTCAACAATGCCTGCTGTCGCACCATTACCTGCTACCCGGATAATATCGGCTGTTTCGGTAATTGTGCCGCTTGCGCCACCTTCCACGCGAATACCGGTAGAACCTTCACCGTTAACGTCGATTTTTAGTTTACCCGAAGTAAAGTTACTGGCAGTGCCGGTAGCATTATCCATTCCTGTCACTAAAAATAGAGTGGTATCTTTTGATTGGGCGGTTAGTTGCGAAGATAAATCAATAACATCAGAGCCGATAAAACTAGCCCCGCCATCCAGACGGTATAGTGTTGAACCCTTGGTGGTTAATGTTTGCGCCTGAGATGTGCTATTGAGAATCTGGGATCCCAGACCGTGAACGAAGTAGCCAATCTGGTTATCGCCATCAACGAAATTAACTTGGGCGTTACCTTTGACATCAATCTTGGCACCATTACGGGCATGTACACCGATGGCACCTTCACCTTTCAGATTAACTTGCCCCTCGATCTCTGCGGAAGCATCACTACCTTCAACCCATATACCAAAGTTTCGCGTGCCGTTAGAAATATTGGCACCACCTTCAATATTAATACTGCTATTCGAGCTGGTAGTTGCTGAGGCATTTTTATTGGTAGATAACACCTTTAAAGCAACGGCATTAACACCATTGAGTTCGATAAGACCATTATGATGAATATCAGTATCACCGGTGTTTTCAGCCCACATGGCGACATTTTGTAATGGATGAGTTGATGCATCACCATTAATGATGATTTGACCATTATTCGTCAGAGAGGTGCCGGCATTGTCTCCGGTCGCAATCATTCCAATGGCATTTTCGGTTTTGCTACCAATGGTAATGCGGCCATTATTGGTTGCATTACCTTCAATCAGGCGGATGCCCTGTTGTAAGCGTTTGTTGGCTGTATCACTCACATTTTCTGGATTAGCAATATCATATTGCGCAGCTCTGCCAATATAGATATGGCCGCCAGCTTCATTGGTAAATGAAGAACCCGTACCATCAATAATCGCCCCAGCAAGATCGGCATCAAGAAAATTATTATTAACGCCAATATTCATTATTCCGGTATTACTTGCTATCGCACCTGCCGCAGTCTTAATCAGATAATTGGTATCGAGAACAGAACTGGCATTCTCCACATAGCTCCATCCGGCCAGATTCATAATTCCGTTATTAATAAAGCGCGCATTTGCCCCCTCAGCGGTGACAGCAAAGCCCTGAACATAAGCTAAATCTTGAGGATAGGGGTTAGGTGATGTGGTATCCCAATTATCACCTACGAGGTAGCCACTCGAAATAATACCGTTATTTGAACCAGTACTATCTTCCATTATTCTCATCAAATAATACTGACCGGAAAGTTGCCCCCCCTGTTCTACTTCAATGTGGGCACCATTTTTAGCTAGCATAGCGCCTAAATTATTGATTCGGGCATCTAACTGCCCACCATCTTTAATAACCCCTTTTGCACCATAACCATCGGCAACAATCACCGCGTTATCACCAATAGACATGGTAACTTCATCTCCAGGGGTGACTGTATAGTTGAAGCTACCTGTTTTATTTGTAAAAGTTACGCCCTGTGCTAAGGCATTATCATAGGCTTGCTGGGATTTTAATTGACCCTGTTTTAATGCCTGGATCAGAACATCATTATAGGCTTTTAACTCAACGTCATTATTGACAGTATAACTGTTGTTATCAAAGCCGATAAAAGTGCCCTGATAGTTTGGTATACTATATTCGAAATTAGTGGTCCCTACTCCAGCCTGTTCTGGGCTCCAGGCTTCGAATACCACCATATTTTTTGATGTCCATTCAACAGTGCTGTTATTCCCTTTAGCTACCGTTAAAAAACTTTGTTTCGCAGCAATTCTTATTTTGTTTTCAGCCGCGGTTGATGGCAACGCAGAATTACCCAGATTAATAGCTAGCGTGCCATTTTCGACGGTGCCGAAACGCGTGTTAATATATTGTTGCCCATTAACATCATGGGGAATGGCCGTAAACCAATAATTAGAGGCTCCCCAGTCTGACGAAGTGATTTTACTACTATCATAGGTTGCAACCACGATATTTGAGCCGGTAATATCATCCCATGTTGTCACGCCCTGGGTTTTATCACCCAACATTAAATGCTCTTGACCATTCGCGTCTGGATAAAGGTCACCAAACAGTTTGCCGGTATAGCCAGACTCACCTTGAATAATCGTAGATGCATCGCCTGTCAGTGTGATCCTGTCACCATTATTGACATAAACTGCACCAAACTCATTGTCGTTTGTCGTGGGGGAATATTTGTTGGTAATGGTGCAACTGCCATTATTACTGACACTGACTCCACCTTGAGTCCCGTCTACCGTTTGGCAACTCGAGGCGTTGGCGGCATTTGAAAAATACAATGCGCCACTGCAGGCAATAATGACGCCTACAGCGACTTTAGTAAGCTTAACTCCACTGATTATATTAACAATATTCATAAAGGAG
>NZ_JAZGQE010000123.1:0-15157 GCF_048593885.1 Yersinia sp. 1252 StPb PI
ATACGCCAGAGTCGTTATTTGATTCGGCCTGATACTTTGCTACATTCTTAATGTTGTCTGGCGCATTTGCCATGGCATAACCAAAGCCGGCGTACTGTAACATTTCAATATCATTGCCACCATCGCCAAAAGTGACGACTTGTTGATCAGTTACATCCCACATTTTTTGGAGTAGTTTAATGCCATTGGCTTTATGAATGCCGGGTATTATAAGGTCTACAGAACCATGTCCACTTGATACCGGGGTCACTATATCTGCGAGTTCTCGCTCGATAAATTTCATAAAGTCTACCAGTTTCTCATTGGGTAAACTTATCGCAAATTTGAATGCAGACTCTGTTACTTGATCGAAGTTATCGATAATTTTAAGGCGATGGTAGTATTTACTCATTGTAGTGTAGAAATAATTATCTGAAGAACTCAACATGTAAGCGCCATTTTTGCCACAAACAATGACATCAAGATAGGGTATTGGTAGTAATGTTTTTAGCACTTTATTACAATCTTCATCAGAGATTGAACCGCAGAAAATTTCAGTATTCTTGTTACTGACATAAGCCCCATTTTCAGCAACAAAAGCGATTTCATTGGCAATCTCAGGGAGGAATGAAATTAGCTGATAATATTGATTACCACTGGCAACAACAAATTTTATTCCATTTTCTTTTAGTTGTGAATATTGTGTACTAAACCGTTCCCTATCAAAACTCATCTGATCATTGAGAAAGGTTCCATCCATATCAACAGCAATGATTTTAATGCTCATACAATTTCCCTCTTTAACATTTTAATATCTTGGTTTGATAGAGAATATCTCGGCATAGTATACCTAAAAAAAAGCTAGCATAATTTTGCTAGCAGGTAAAATTACCATACTCAGTCACACTTTTATCTTCAAAAAACAGGTTGACCCACTATCCACCGGCTTTATTTATGGGTAGAGAAATGTTTAGTCACTGGAATATTTCAGTTTGAATGCCCCAACTGCTATGACAATAAATGTCACAGCAACCACTGTGAATGCAGTGTAGAGGTCAGTTATATGTGCAATAAAACCGATCAGTGCCGGCCCCCCTAAAATACCGAAATAACCCAGCGTTGCGACCATGGCTACCGACATGTTCACGGGCATTACACTTTCCTGGCCAGCCAGCGTGATAAGTACCGGAACAATATTAGCTGCACCTATTCCTACCAATGCAAAGCCAAATAACGTAAATTTCCAGTCAGGTATTATGACGGCAATGGCATAGCCGGTCATGGCGATGATACTGCTAAAAACCAGTACATGCTTACGCCCCAAAATACTGACAACTTTATCACCAGTGAAACGCATTACAGACATGGCGCCACCGAAAATAGCAAACCCCCAACCGGCATGTGCTATGTCAAGGCCACGGTCATTAGTTAGAAATACGCCACTCCAATCTAATACTGCACCTTCCGCCATAAAACAAATCATGCACATAAGTGCCATTAATATGAGCCTGAAGTTTGGGCGTGGTTTTATTTTTAGCTGTTGATTAGGTTCCTTATGATCGCCAAAAGGGATTAATTCCTTGAAAACGACTGAGGTAATTATAGCCATTATCACGACGGCAATCAGCGTTACGGGGAGGGGCATTAAGCCAAGAGTAAATAATATTGCACCGCCGCCAGCACCCGCAATTGAACCAATGCTGAATAAACAGTGGAAACCTGACATCAGTGGTTTATCCGAGGATTGTTCAACCAGAGAGCCTTGGACATTAACCGCAACGTCTACTAAACCAATGCCTGCGCCAAAAAAGAACAGACATAGTGCCATCAAAGGGAACTGATCAATAATTGCCAATGTGGGCAGGAAAACAGCGCTAACCACGATACCTAATAGTATTATGCTTCTACAGCCGAAGCGGCCAATCAGTTTGCCAGAGAATAGCATTGCCAGTAGGGAGCCTGTTCCCAAGCAAAGTAATAACATCCCCAAAGAGCCTGCATCAAAATGAAGTCTATTCTGTGCATAGGGCACCAACGATGCCCAAAGGCCCATAGCAAATCCAGCGACAAAGAAGATAGAGCGCGTAGATGTGCGTGTAGCCGGTGTATCCAGAGGGTAGTCGACGACATGGCTAGACATTTAAGCACCTTTCTCTGGCAAGTGGCAGCGAGCAAGTAATAAGTATAAGCCACTTTATAAAAGACTTGTATTAAGTTGTGAAATATACAGTGGGTACCTGGCTTGTCAAGAACATTTTTGCCTATCAAGGTGGTTTACCGACTAGAGAAAAGGGCATACGGCGGTTAGGATAGCCTGAAGGTGGGAGAGGGGACTCTGGAAAAATTTTCTCATCATAGATACCGCTGAATACTAGATCTCAAATACTCGAAAATTATTATAGGCATCAAGAGTGTATTCTGATATTCCATTGTGATAATCGTATTTAATGTTGTCGCGATAGACAAAATGGGGTATGTGTTTGCAATCAAATTTTTTGAGTAATTGAGCAGATAATTCTGCAATACAATTTTGACTGATATGCTCTCCTGAGATGGCTATGGTTACAGGGTTAATCATGGCGATCAACGATGAAGTAATATAAATAAGTCGTTGTTGCACCAGTTCATGGTGAGAATTTATATTAGTCCCTAGATTGTCATAAAATGGCAGTTTCGACACTTCACCTGCAAATTGACTTGCACCACGTAGCATTTTACCTGAAATAACAATGCCACAGCCGGCACAATGTCTTGGTGGCATAAAAATATAGGCGATAGGTTCATTTATATTACGGCAGTGATTACGATAAAAACCAAATGCGGTATAATTCATGTCATTCCCCACCTGAACAAAAATACCGAATCGGTTACTTAATAATTCAGTGATTGCCAATCCCTCCAGGCGGGTAATATCGCAAGTAAGTATTTTCCCATCCACAATAACACCGGGCAATCCTAGCCCTATTGCTTTGATATTATTGTATTTATCTGAAAATTCTTGAATTTGCGCGAGCAACATATCTTCAGTTAAATCAGAATATATTTTATCGTACTCAACAATGATTTTGCCATCTGCAGACCTTAGGGATGACGATATAACGCCGAAGGTATCGCTCCCTTCAATATAAATACTTAATATGCTAAAGTAATTTGAGTTATATATATAGCGCTTTGCTGGCCGGCCACCACGTGATTCATCAATGGATTCTTCAATGATTTCGCCCTTTGAACATAATTCATTCAAAATGGTGCCACATGTTGCCAAGCTTAATCCAGTTTGAGCAGATATATCTCCTTTGGTTGCGGATGACAGCGATTTTAATGTGCTTGCAACCAACATGATATTTTTTTGTTTCATCTGCCGGGTGGTATTAAGCGGTACAGTGGTCATTTTATTCACCAATGATTTAATTGAAATGAATATAACATGTTCGTATTTATGAAGAAATAATTATCATGGCATTTATCCATATGGTTGTGGTGATTAAACTTTGCTATAACTGAGTACCGTTGTCGAGCTATAACCACCAGTGGTATTTTCTGTTTTCGTGACTCTCGCGTTTCACGATATTGATGCTTTAGAGGCTGCCTTGTAAAGGGACTATTTGATGGAATCGTTACTGACGGATCGTTTGCTATTAATACCTTTACCCCTACAGGATGCTGACCAGATACAGCTAAAATTTCCGGTATGGGAAGTGGTGAAGTATTTAGATGCTTCTGCCGTAACTTCATGAATAAAATCTGTGGTTGGGCGACAAACTCACGTTGATATCGTTTAACATGGCATATATACCGCACAAAGGAGGAGTACAACAATGGAAAATCGCATCACTTTAGCGCGTGTTTACGATGTTCAGCCGCCATATCAAGCCAATACTTTTCTGACTGATCGGCTGTGGCCGCGAGGCATTAGCAAAACCCGCCTGTTAGGGGTGGTATGGTTAAAAGAAGTGGCACCGGAAAATGCATTACGAAAATGGTTTCATCAATGTTTAGATTGGCCAGAGTTTGTGGTGCGTTATCAGGCCCAGCTTGATAGCTCAACGGCCTGGCAACCTTTACTGGACGTACTGAAACAACAGCCAATTACGTTGCTGTATGGCAGTCGCGACACGCAACAGAATCAGGCGGTAGTGTTACGTGATTTTCTGCTTAGCAAGCTATAGTATTTTCTCTTGTAATACCCATACTGCGGCTTCAACCCGCGATTTCAGCTTCATTTTTTTCAACAGATGTTTGACATGAACTTTAACGGTGCTCTCTGCAATCAGCAATTTCCGGGCAATGGTTTTATTCGGTAACCCTTTAGCGATCAGCTTCAATATGTCGCGTTCGCGTGGGGTGAGGGTGTTAATATCGCGCTCATTATCAGACCGATTCTCGCGGAGGTTGATTGCCAGTATCGACATCAATGCATCGCTGAGAACCATTTGTCCTGCTGCTGCATCATACAGTGAGACCAGCAAATCTTCAGGGTCCATATCTTTTAGCAGATAACCATCGGCCCCGCGTTTTAAGGCACTGATGACATCATCCTGATGGTCAGAAACAGTAAACACCACAATTCGCCCGGATAGTGGCTGCTGACGCAATCTATCCAGTGTTTCCAATCCATTCATGCCCGGCATGTTTAAATCCAGCATGATCAAATCAGGATCAAGATTGGTGGCGAGAATAATACCTTGAGCACCGTTGCTGGCCTCACCTGCGATGGATAACCCAGGTGCCATGCTAATTAATTGCTTAATACCGTGCCTTAGCATCGGGTGGTCATCAATCAACAGGATGGTCGCGGCGTCTTGTTCACTCATGAATAGTTCCTGTAGCTGAGAGGGTAAATACCTCGAACGGAAGGGTTGATCGATATTCTTCCTCATCCTTGACTATTACCCCATAACCAATAGGGAGTACCCCCTAATAGTCAGCGGGTGTATTACTCGGTTTCAAGAAAACATTCACATCGGCAACTAAATGAAAAGAGGCTATTTTTTGCCAGAAAACCCACTACCCACAAATGATGTGTGGGTATTGTTAGCTAAAAGTTAACTTCACATCCTCTTGATGTAAATCAACTTTGAAATAGCCTCTGGTGCCTAGGGTGACGTATTACTTCCCGTTTGTGGTCACCCTGACTGAGGTTTTTATGTCGCACTCTCCGACACCATTAACTAACTCATCATCTTCCGCTATCCCGGCAAAATTAGCCGGTGGCCAATCAATACCGCAGTGGTACCCGGAAGATCCACAGTTCTGGCAACAGGTAGGGCATAGTGTCGCCCGGCGAAATTTGTGGATTTCAGTACCGGCATTGTTACTGAGTTTCTGTGTCTGGATGCTGTTTAGTGCGGTTGCAGTGAATCTGAATAAAGTGGGCTTTAACTTCACCACCGATCAACTGTTCATGCTGACAGCATTACCCTCAGTATCGGGGGCACTGTTACGTGTTCCATACTCGTTTGTCATACCGGTCTTTGGTGGTCGTCGCTGGACGGCTATTAGCACACTGTTTCTGGTTATCCCCTGCCTCTGGTTAGGTATCGCGGTACAGGACAGCACCACCCAGTATGGAACATTTGTATTGATTTCATTGTTGTGTGGTTTTGCCGGTGCGAACTTTGCCTCCAGCATGGCTAATATCAGTTTCTTCTTCCCAAAAGCCAGGCAGGGGGGGGCGCTGGGCCTTAATGGGGGATTGGGGAATCTTGGCGTCAGTGTGATGCAACTTATCGCCCCTATGGCTATTTCGGTTGGAGTGTTCAGTGCCTTTATGGGCAGTGGCTATCCACAAGCGGATGGTAGCCAGCTCTGGTTGCAAAACGCAGCCTATATCTGGATTCCCTTTTTGCTGATATTCAGTGTGGCGGCCTGGTTTGGTATGAATGACTTGTCTGCTGCAAAAGCGTCGATTATCCAGCAATTACCGGTCCTGAAACGTGGCCATTTGTGGATTTTGGCGGTGTTATATCTGGCAACTTTTGGTTCATTTATTGGTTTCTCAGCCGGATTTGCCATGTTGGCAAAAACACAATTTCCTGATGTTGTCATCCTGCATTACGCTTTCTTCGGCCCGCTATTGGGCGCACTGGCTCGTCCAATGGGCGGTGCGCTCTCTGATCGCTTTGGCGGCATTCGCGTCACCTTCGTCAATTTTATTCTGATGGCAATATTTGCGGCATTACTCTTCCTCACCTTACCGGGTACCCATGTTAACGGCTCCTTCTTTGCCTTTTTTGGCGTATTCATGCTGCTGTTTCTGACGGCGGGACTAGGCAGTGGATCAACGTTTCAGATGATTGCGGTGATCTTTCGCAAGTTAACTGTCGATCGGGTGACCCTCGCTGGTGGTAGTGATGAACAAGCACAGCACGATGCCGTCAGAGAATCGGCGGCGGCACTGGGTTTCATCTCAGCCATTGGCGCTATCGGCGGTTTCTTTATTCCTAAATCCTTTGGTACGTCGCTGGCCCTGACCGGTTCACCGGCCGGCGCGATGAAGCTATTCGTGGTTTTTTATGTGGTTTGCGTATTGATCACCTGGTTTGTCTACGGGCGCAAGCTTAACGCGGGTATGGCGACCAAAAAACCACGTTGACCGGCACGGTCCAATAAATAAGCAACATTGAGCAATGTTAATCCACTTATAAAAATAAATAGGGCCGTTATGTCCCCAATCAGGAGGTCTCCCGATGAGCAAATTTCTTGACCGATTTCGTTATTTTAAACAACTTGCTGAGCCTTTTGCACAAGGCCATGGCCAGACACTGGACACCAATCGTGATTGGGAAGATGGCTATCGTAGCCGCTGGCAGCATGACAAAGTGGTACGTTCAACTCATGGTGTGAATTGTACGGGTTCATGTAGCTGGAAGATTTATGTCAAAAATGGGTTGGTCACTTGGGAAACCCAGCAAACTGACTACCCGCGTACCCGCCCGGATTTACCTAATCATGAACCCCGTGGTTGCCCACGTGGGGCCAGCTATTCCTGGTATTTGTACAGTGCTAATCGGCTGAAGTACCCGATGATGCGCAAGAATCTGTTGCAATTGTGGCGTGCTGCCAAAGTGCTGCACAGTGATCCGGTGGATGCATGGGCTTCAATTGTTGGCGACAGCGTACAATCAAAGGATTATAAGCAAGCTCGTGGCCGGGGCGGCTTTGTCCGTTCGACCTGGCAGGAAGTGAATGAACTGATTGCCGCCGCTAACGTCTATACCGCCAAACAGTATGGGCCGGATCGGATTATCGGTTTTTCACCGATTCCAGCGATGTCGATGGTTTCCTACGCGGCGGGCGCGCGCTATCTTTCATTGATCGGCGGTGTTTGCCTCAGTTTCTATGACTGGTATTGCGATTTGCCTCCGGCATCACCGATGACCTGGGGTGAGCAAACTGACGTGCCAGAATCCGCTGACTGGTACAACTCATCCTATATTATTGCCTGGGGTTCCAATGTTCCGCAGACCCGCACACCCGATGCCCACTTCTTTACCGAAGTCCGTTACAAAGGGACCAAGACTGTTGCGGTGACGCCGGATTATGCAGAGGTCGCTAAACTGTGTGACCAATGGCTGAATCCGAAACAAGGAACAGACAGTGCCATGGCCATGGCAATGGGGCATGTGATCCTCAATGAATTCCATCTACAACGACAAAGCAGCTACTTTGTTGAATACATGCGTCAGTACACTGACATGCCGATGCTGGTATTACTTGAACCTCGTCATAGCGGCGATTATGCCGCCGGGCGGTTACTGCGCGCCGCCGATCTGGTGGATAATCTGGGAGAGGAGAATAACCCGGAATGGAAGACCATTGCCATTGACGGTAACAGCGGGCAGTTGGTAGCGCCGCAAGGGTCTATCGGTTATCGCTGGGGTGAAAAGGGTAAATGGAACCTTGAGCAGCGCGAGGGCAAAACGCAGCAGGAAGTCTCATTACAACTCAGTTTATTGGGTCAACATGATGCTATTGTTAATGTCGGATTCCCCTACTTTGGTGGCGAAATCAGTGAGAATTTTCAAAGTGTTGCGCTAGAGGAAATACTGCAACACAAGTTGCCGGTAAAACGGTTGCCATTAGCCGATGGCAGTGAAGCACTGGTGACCAGTGTTTATGATCTGATGATGGCAAATTATGGCCTGGATCGGGGGTTGGCTGATGACAACTGCGCCAGCAGTTATGACGATATAAAAGCTTACACCCCTGCCTGGGCTGAAAAAATTACTGGCGTTGCACGTCAGGATATTATCCGTATTGCGCGTGAATTTGCGGATAATGCCGAGAAAACCCATGGCCGTTCGATGATTATCGTCGGGGCCGGTATTAATCACTGGTATCACATGGATATGACCTACCGTGCACTGATTAATATGCTGATTTTCTGCGGCTGTGTCGGACAAAGTGGCGGCGGTTGGGCGCACTATGTGGGGCAGGAAAAACTGCGACCACAAACCGGCTGGTTACCTTTGGCATTTGGCCTCGATTGGCAACGTCCACCGCGCCATATGAACAGTACGTCATTTTTCTATAATCACTCCAGTCAGTGGCGTTATGAGACCGTCAGCACCACCCAATTACTCTCTCCCTTGGCCGACAGTTCGCGCTTTAGCCCAAGTCTGATTGACCTTAATGTGCGCGCCGAACGTATGGGGTGGTTGCCTTCGGCCCCGCAGCTGAATTGCAATCCATTAACCCTTGCCGCCAGCGCACAACAAGCCGGTCAAACACCGGTAGAATATACCGTCGATAGCCTTAAAAACGGGTCACTGAGGTTTGCCGCTGAACAGCCAGATGATCCACAAAACTTCCCGCGAAACTTGTTTGTCTGGCGTTCCAACCTACTGGGTTCTTCCGGCAAAGGGCATGAATATATGCTCAAGTATTTGTTGGGTACGGAAAATGGTATTCAGGGTAAAGATTTGGGCCAGCAAGGTGGAGTGATGCCGGAAGAGGTTGAATGGCAGGAACAGGGAGGCGAAGGTAAGCTGGATTTAGTCGTGACATTGGATTTTCGCATGTCTAGTACGTGTCTCTATTCAGACATCATTTTACCCACCGCAACCTGGTACGAAAAAGACGACATGAATACCTCGGATATGCATCCGTTTATTCACCCGCTGTCTGCGGCGGTGGATCCTGCCTGGGAGTCTAAAAGCGACTGGGATATCTACAAAGATATTGCCGAAACCTTCTCTCGAGTTTGCGTCGGCCATTTAGGTCAGGAAACCGATGTAGTGACCTTACCCATCCAACATGATTCGCCAGCCGAACTGGCACAGCCATATGGTGTAAAGGACTGGAAAAAAGGTGAATGTGAACTGATACCGGGCCAAACCGCGCCGCACATTGTGGTGGTCGAGCGCGATTACCCAGCAACCTATGCTCGCTTTACTGCCTTGGGTCCCCTATTGGATAAATTAGGTAATGGCGGCAAAGGGATTAACTGGAATACCCAGACTGAAATTGATTTCCTCAAAAAACTTAACCATACCCAGCCTGACGGCCCTGCCGCCGGACGACCAAGAATTGATACTGCTATTGATGCCGCAGAGGTAATTTTATCCTTGGCCCCTGAAACCAACGGTCAGGTGGCGGTAAAAGCCTGGCAGGCTTTGGAACAACTTACCGGTCGCCAACATGCTCACTTAGCTCTGAATAAAGAAGATGAAAAAATTCGTTTTCGCGATATTCAGGCGCAACCACGCAAAATCATTTCCAGTCCAATCTGGTCCGGCTTGGAAGATGAGCATGTTTCCTATAATGCTTGTTACACCAACGTTCATGAGTTGATCCCGTGGCGCACCCTTTCAGGCCGGCAACAACTTTATCAGGATCATGAATGGATGCGTGCTTTTGGTGAGAGTTTGCTGTGCTATCGCCCGCCAATAGATACCCGTGCCGCCCAACCTTTGCTTAATAAGAAGCCGAACGGTAACCCAGAGAAAGCACTTAACTTCCTGACCCCCCATCAGAAGTGGGGCATTCACTCAACCTACAGTGACAACCTGTTGATGCTAACACTGTCGAGAGGGGGGCCTATCGTTTGGCTGAGTGAAGATGATGCCCAAGATCTGCTGATAGAAGATAACGACTGGATTGAGGCGTTTAACAGTAATGGCGCATTAACTGCTCGTGCCGTCGTCAGCCAGCGAATTCCGTCAGGCATGACCATGATGTACCACGCACAGGAGCGCATTATTAATATCCCCGGTTCTGAAATTACCGGCCAACGTGGCGGTATTCATAACTCAGTCACCCGTATCAGTCCAAAACCAACCCATATGATTGGCGGATATGCGCAATTAGCCTACGGCTTTAACTACTACGGCACGGTAGGGTCCAATCGCGATGAGTTCGTGGTGGTGCGCAAGATGAATAAGATTGATTGGCTGGATGACGAACAGCAAAACCAGAGCAAAACCGGGGGCAAACTATGAAAATCCGTTCACAAGTCGGCATGGTTCTGAATCTGGACAAATGCATTGGCTGCCATACCTGTTCAGTAACCTGCAAAAATGTTTGGACCAGCCGCGAGGGTATGGAATATGCCTGGTTTAACAACGTTGAAAGCAAACCGGGGCTGGGTTATCCGCACGATTGGGAGAATCAGGATAAATGGAAGGGGGGCTGGATCCGCAAGATTAATGGCAAACTGACTCCCCGTATGGGGAGCCGAGTCGGGGTCCTCGCTAAGATATTTGCTAACCCTGATGTACCAGCATTAGATGATTATTACGAACCCTTCGATTTTGATTACCAGCACTTGCACAACGCACCGGCTGGAAAACATCAGCCGGTGGCTCGCCCACGTTCGCTGATTACCGGTCAACGAATGGAGAAAATCGAGAACGGCCCTAACTGGGAAGAGATTCTGGGCGGCGAGTTTTCTAAGCGATCTAAAGACCAGAACTTCGCCCATATTCAGAAAGAGATGTATGGGCAATTTGAACATACCTTCATGATGTATTTGCCACGTTTATGTGAACACTGCCTTAACCCCGCCTGTGTCGCAACTTGCCCCAGCGGGGCAATTTATAAACGGGCTGAAGACGGTATTGTGCTGATTGATCAGGATAAATGCCGGGGCTGGCGTATGTGTCTGACCGGTTGCCCGTATAAAAAAATCTATTTCAACTGGAAAAGCGGCAAGTCGGAGAAGTGTATTTTCTGCTATCCACGCATTGAGTCCGGTGAACCGACCGTTTGTTCAGAAACCTGTGTGGGGCGTATTCGTTATCTGGGGGTACTACTGTATGACGCGGATGGCATTGAACAAGCCGCTGCTACTACTGATGAGAAAAACCTCTACCAACGGCAAATGGATATTTTCCTCGATCCCCATGATCCGCTGGTGATTGCCGAAGCGCAGAAACAGGGTATTCCCTTAAGTGTCATTGAGGCCGCCCAACGCTCCCCGGTTTACAAAATGGCAGTGGAATGGAAATTGGCACTGCCGTTGCACCCCGAATACCGGACCTTGCCGATGGTATGGTATGTCCCCCCGTTGTCACCGATTCAGTCCGCGGCAGACTCTGGCGCGCTGCCCCACAGCGGCGTGCTACCGGATGTGGAAAGCCTGCGTATCCCGGTTCAGTATTTAGCCAACTTACTGACTGCCGGTGATACTCAACCGGTATTAATGGCACTGAAACGGATGCTGGCAATGCGCCACTATAAACGGGCTGAAACCGTTGAGGGTAAAACTGATCTCAGTGCACTGGAGGCGGTGGGGCTAACAGAGGCGCAAGCGCAAGAGATGTACCGCTATCTGGCGATTGCTAATTATGAAGATCGCTTTGTCATTCCATCCAGCCACCGTGAAATAGCCCGCGACGCTTTCCCGGAAAGTAAGGGGTGCGGCTTCAGTTTCGGCGATGGTTGCCATGGCAGTGACAGCCGTTTCAATTTGTTCAATAGCCGCCGCATTGATGCCGTTGATGTCACACGTAAGACTGACCAGGGGGCCACTCATGATTAGTTTGAGAATCATTTCACGCTTGCTGGAATACCCAGATATTGATCTGTGGCAAAACCGGCAAGAAGTTGTTGAGGCGCTCGACAACGCCGACGAACTCACGACGGAACAGGTTCATCGGCTCAGGCAATTTATCAATACATTATGTCAGAGCGAATTGCTTGAGTGTCAGGCTAGCTATTGCGGCTTATTTGACCGGGGGCGAGCCACCTCATTGTTGCTATTTGAACATGTGCATGGTGAGTCGCGCGATCGTGGTCAGGCCATGGTGGACCTCATGGCACAGTATCAACGTGCGGGGTTAGTGCTTGACTGTAAAGAGTTGCCTGATTTCCTGCCACTTTATCTTGAGTATCTGGCTAACCAGCCCGTGCAGGATATCACCTTGGGTTTGCAGGATATTGCACCCATTTTGGCGCTGCTGGGGGCACGTTTACATCAGCGGGATAGCGACTATGCCCAGTTGTTTGATCTGCTGTTAGTGCTGTCTGGCAGTGCTATCCGCAGTGAAAATCTGGGCGATAAAGTGGCGGGTGAAAGCCGGGATGACACCGCCAAAGCACTGGATGCGGTATGGGAAGAGGAGCAAGTGAAATTCCTCGGCACGCAGGGGTGTGCATCAGCTCAGCAGGGGATGCCCCCCAAACACCTTGCCGATGCCGTACTACCACAATATCTCAGTATTCAGTCCGCCTCAGAGGGCAAAAAAGTCGTTCAGTCCCATGTGGCGACGGACCGTAAAGGAGCCATCTTATGAGCTTTTTGAATAAATTCTTTTTTGATATTTATCCTTACATGGCAATGGTGATTTTCTTTGTGGGTAGTTGGTTGCGTTACGACTATGGGCAATATAGCTGGCGAGCAGGCTCCAGTCAGATGTTAGATAAGAAAGGTGTATGGCTGGCATCTAACTTATTCCACATCGGTATTCTGGGGATATTCTTCGGCCATGTGTTGGGTATGCTGACGCCACATTGGATGTATGAATCGTTCTTACCGATAGAGATAAAACAAAAAATGGCGATGATTGCTGGCGGTGCCTGCGGTCTGATGATGTTAGTCGGTGGTGTCATGCTGCTACACCGCCGCTTGACTAACTCGAGGATCAGAGCAACCAGTACCCGGGTAGATATCCTGATTCTGATATTGCTGGTGGTACAAGTTAGCTTGGGGCTACTGAGTATTCCGTTTTCTGCTCAACATATGGATGGTAGCGAGATGATGAAATTGGTCGGTTGGGCGCAGTCAATTGCGACTTTCCGCACCGGAGCATCGGCCTATCTGACAGATGTAGCCTTGATTTTCAAGTTGCATATTGTCTTGGGATTGACCCTTTTTGTTTTATTCCCATTCTCACGCTTGGTACATATCTGGAGCGTACCCATCGAATATTTAACGCGCCGTTATCAACTGGTGCGTAACCGCCACTAAGCGTGTCGATTCAGCCCGTAGGTCTCTCTATCAACCTACGGGCTAACGATGGGCTTAAACGGTGGAGTTTTGTTCGCGTAACTTAGCCAGAGCCACTTCTGAAGCGTTTATATCTTCCCGCGGGCGCTGTTTGGGCATTGTCTCTACCGGTGCGGCAGCGACCTCAGTGGCGCGCTTACGTAAACTAAACCAACCGGCAACCAATAACACGGCCACCACCGGCAATGTGGCGATAGTCCAGGTCCCATTCGGATAGTCGAAAGCCATCATCACTAAAACACCTGCCAGGAAAAACAGCGTCAGCCAGGATGTAACCGGCGCACCGGGCATTTTAAAGGATACGGGTTTTGCTGTTCCTTGCTTTATTGCCTGACGTAATTTCATCTGACAGATAATGATGAATGCCCATGAGCTGATAATACCCAAAGAGGCAATATTAAGAACGATTTCAAATACCTGTGATGGTACCAGATAGTTAAGTAGCACGCCGAAGACATAGATACCCACGGTAACCAATATGCCGGCGTAGGGAACAGATTGTGGGCTCATTTTGGACATGAATTTAGGTGCTGAGCCACCCATGGATAATGAGCGCAGAATGCGACCTGTCGAGTAAAGGCCAGAGTTCAAACTGGAAAGTGCGGCAGAAAGTACCACGATATTCATGATGGTCCCAATATAGGGGACGCCTAAGTTACTAAAGAAGGTGACAAAAGGGCTTTGGCCGGCCTGATAGGCATTCCATGGCAGCAGACACACCAGTAGCACCACCGAACCGACGTAAAATAGGGCAATCCGCCAAATCACACTATTAATTGCCTTTGGCAGCATCTTTTCCGGGTCTTTACATTCCCCGGCTGCCGTACCAATCAATTCAATACCGGCAAAGGCGAATATCACCCCTTGAACCAATATCAACGCGGGTAACAACCCGTGGGGGAACAATCCGCCATTATCGGTTATCAGGTGTATACCGGTGGGATGCCCGGCAACACTTTGCCCTGTGCCGAGGAAGATAGCACCCACGACCAGAAAGATAGCAATGGCTGCGACTTTGATCAGTGCAAACCAAAATTCCATTTCAGCAAACCATTTAACGCCAATCATATTCATGGTGGCAACAATTGAGAGCGCACCCAGTGCAAATAGCCACTGCGGAACATCAGAGAATGTCCCCCAATAGTGCATATAAAGGGCCACCGCAGTGATATCGACAATCCCGGTCATAGCCCAATTAAGGAAATACATCCATCCGGCAACATAGGATGCTTTCTCACCGAGGAATTCGCGGGCGTAAGAAACAAAGCTGCCACTGGTTGGGCGGTGCATGACTAATTCACCAAGTGCTCTGAGAATAAAAAACGAGAAAATCCCACACACCAGATACACTAAGGCCAGTGCGGGGCCAGCCATTTGCAAGCGGGCACCGGTGCCTAAAAATAACCCCGTACCAATAGAGCCACCGATAGCGATCATCTGTATATGACGTCGGCCCATACTTTTGTGGTAGCCAGTATCATGAGAGTCTAGCCAGCGTTTTTTGGCGGCGTGATGGGTCTTTGCAGTGTGTTTTCCTGACATCATAGCTTTCCCTATTTTCCTGTCTGTCGTGCAATCATCGTGAATGTATTACAGCAACTGATTGCTAAAGGTTAATGCATAAATAGCGTCTTAGCGCCTTCGATTATTATGGTTTCTATTGCTGCCACTGGATTCTGGGAGGGCATGCTATCGTTTCTAACGTGATGTGGCAAAAAAATATTCACT
>NZ_JAZGQE010000124.1:0-15142 GCF_048593885.1 Yersinia sp. 1252 StPb PI
ATGCTGAGATTCATATCAAAGAGCCTGGCTATTGATTAGATTTATATTTTGAATATATTGCAGAAATAGCTAAAGCAGTACCGCCCAATAGGGCGGCTATGCGGTAAGTAAACTGCATTCCCTGGGTGATATGAGCCACGGTTGCTAATTGAATGTCTTGCTGGGCGCAGGCAAAGGCGAAAATAGCCCCCATGACCGCGGCGCCAGTAATCAGCCCGAGATTGCGCGAAAGATTCAGCAGGCCGGATGCAATGCCTCGCTGTTGCGCGCCAACAGATTTAATCACCAGCGTATTATTCGCAGCCTGGAAAATAGCATAGCCAGCTGTAATCAGGCAGACCGGCAAAATATAGCCGGGCAGGCCGGCAATTGGTCCGATCATCGACAGTGCAATTGCCCCGGTAGTGATCGCCGTTAATCCTGTAATCACCATCATTTGAGCACCGAATCTGTCGACCAGATAACCCGCAGGAACCCCGATGAGTGCCGCGACTATCGGGCCGGCGGACATCGACAATCCAACCCATGGTGTACTCATGGCAAAAGCCCGTGAAAGATAGAATGGCCCAACGACTAAGGTTGCCATCATGATAGTGGTGACCAATGCACTGACTATCAATGCACTACGCAGCTGTGAGTGGCGCCACATAGCGGTTTGAATTAATGGGAATGGAGTGTTCTTTTCCGCCCAGATGAATAACCCGATGCCAATTACCGCAGCGAGTAATAACACTAAATTAAGTGTACCGAAGGTGCCATGGCCCAGCGTCATGGCAAGGGCATACAGTGCCAGAGTCAGGCCCAGCAAGAGCATCCCAAGAGGATCAAAACCACCATGGGCCTGTTGTAATTCGTTGTTAGTGCTAGTGAATGAGTCGGAGATGGGTAAATAGCGTGATAGCAAAAATAAGGCTAATAACCCAAAAGGGATGTTAATCAGGAACATCGCTGGCCAACCGAACCCGCTGATTAACATGCCACCCACTGATGGCCCAAGTGCCGTGCCGATAGCCGAGATGCTGCCGAGCATGCCCATCGCCCGCCCGATTTTTTCTTTACTAATCGCCTCACCGACCAGCGCCAGAGTCAGTGTCATCATGGTGGCGGCCCCTAATCCCTGTAACACACGGGCAGCAATTAACACTCCGATGTCAGGGGCTAACGCGCAACCCAGAGAGGCCACTGTGAATAAACCAATCCCCGCATTCAACAATCGGCGTTTGTTAGTGATATCCCCCAAACGGCCAATGCTGATGGCCGAGGTGGTAATCGCCAGTAAATAGGCTAAAACGACCCACTGCGCCGCTTGAAAAGAGGCACTGAAAGTGAGTGTTAACGTGGGTAAGCCCACATTGGCGATGCTGGTTGCTAATGAAGAAAGCAGCATCGGCAGGGAGAGGCTGATAATTATTCTGCTTAGCGCACTGTTGGCGATGATGTCACTATTGATGTTTTCGGTATTGATTTTCATTAATAGATTAACTCCTGAATGACCTGTTCAGGAGAGATTAGGGTATTACATCATAAGGCGGAAGACGCATGGAATGCAGGTTATCCATGCATAAAACGCCATGTCAGCATGAGGTTGTGCTAGAGTCAGTACATGACAAAACCTGATCTCAATTTATTAATCACACTCAATGTTCTGCTGGCCGAGGGGAGCGTGGCGCGTGCTGCCCAGCGATTAGGGCTTAGCCCATCGGCGATGAGTCGGGCGTTGGCAAGATTGCGTAAAACAACCGGTGATCCCTTGCTGGTCAGGGCAGGGCGCGCCTTGGTAGCGACACCAAGAGCACTTGAACTGCGTGAACAGGTCAGCCAATTAGTACAAGAAGCCACATCGGTGCTGCGGCCTGCGGCAAAACTGGACCTGGCACAGTTGATGCGTACCTTCACTTTGCGTACCAGCGATGGCTTTGTCGAAAACTTTGGCGGCGCATTGCTGACTCGGATTCATCAACAAGCCCCCAATGTGCAACTGCATTTCATGCAAAAATTGAATAAAGACAGCGCATTGTTACGTGATGGCATGGTGGATCTGGAAACGGGTGTGGTGGGCCAGACTGCCAGCCCTGAATTACGAACACGGGCACTTTTCCGCGATCGCTTTATGGGCGTGGTGCGTGATGGTCACCCGCTATGTGGGGAGGACATCACCCCCGTGCGTTATGCAACTCAGGGGCATATTGTGGTTTCACGGCGTCAGGGCCATAAAGGGCCGATTGATGAGGCACTACAATTACTTGGGATTGAACGGAATATTATCGCCTCGGTTGATTCTATATCCACCGCATTGGCGCTGGTGAGAGGGACGGACTTGGTGGCGACGGTTCCCGAACGGCATAGCCAGAATCTGCGCCGAGGGATGTACAGCTTTCCTCTTCCTTTAACCTTACCGACTATTACGGTTTCGATGTTGTGGCATCCGCGCATGGATGCTGATCCGGCGCACCGCTGGTTGCGTCAATGCGTGCTGGATGTGATGGTGACACCGAGTGAGCAGCAGGTCGCACACGAAGATTAATCTTTATGCGGAAATGATGTCGGGGAATTATCAGGGCAGCCCAGTGTGAGCTACCCTGATGAGCACCTAAAAGCGGGGGATTGCTGTACCCCAATTGCGCCAATCTTTCGGCTCTTCTGGGTTAAGCAAGAAGTGCTGATTTATGCTGGCCTTAGGAGCCAGTGGTGTCGTTGGTGGGGTCGCGAAAGCAATGCCGCCGCGTATAAATTGCTGGAAGGTGCCGCTTTTCACCACACCACCGGTTAGACCGAATTCAAGGTTGTACCCTGATGCCAGCCAGAACACGCTATTTTGCCGCACCAACTGCTGGAATTTCTGGCTGATCCGTATCGATACCTGCACGCGATCAGACATCGCACCAAGGTTAAACCCGGTAACAGTACCCACTTCAAGCCCACGGAAGAGGACCGGTGTGCCAACCTGCAATGATCCTGCCTCCGCGGTATCCAGAATAAGGCTCAGCCCATCAAGATAACGGGAGTCGGTAATAGTGGCAGTTTGCAACTCAAAAGTACGTAATGTGCCACCTTTACCCGGCTCTACATTAATATAAGGTTGGAACAAGGTGTCCAGATTATTGACCCCTGCGGCTGATATCTCCGGCGAGACAATAGAAAAGCGGGTACCGGCCCGGGTAAAGTTCTGCACATATTCTGGATAGAGCACGGCTTTGGCTAACACTTCGTTGCGCTCAGGTGCCAGTTTCAGCGATTCGACTTGGCCAATATTGATACCCAAATAACGAATCGGCATGCCGGTTGCCAGTTTGCTGGCATCAAAGGTGCGCAATATGATTTGACTACCGACAGCACGGGCGGCGGTTTCATTACCATACAAGGTGCGTTTGGCCCCCTTATCCAGTGTCACACCTTCCAGATTATCAAAGCTGATAGCTCCTTTTAGGGCGCGATTCAACGGAGATGCCTGCACAGTTAGCCCACTGCCGTTCAACTGGACTTTCGCCCCACCCTCGGCCCAGAAAATGCTCTTATCAGTGAGTAAATTGCGATATTCGGGCTGAATATAGACATCCACTTCAAACTCATTGGCTTTTGGCCTGATATGGGTAATTTCACCTACCTGAAACTTGCGATATAACACCACAGAACCGGTTTGCACATCGGGCAAGCTGGCAGCAGTTAAACTTAGTGTTGTGGCGGGAGCGTTGCCTAAAATGCCATCGGTAGCTTTGGCGACACTGCTATACAGCGGATACTTATTCAGGGCTTCACCTTTGCTGCCCGGCAGTATCAGAATACCGCCATCAATCCACTCCTGCGCACTGGCACCCTGAATATCAATACCATCAATCCCGAGTTTTACCTCCAGCCGACTGTTAACCACAAACTTGCTGTCTTTATGCACCAAATCACGGTATTTGGCTTCAATTGCTGCCGTGAAGGTCACACCGTCGGCTGATAACTCACGGGTCAAGACTTGGCCAATTTTAATGCCATGTAGCGAGATCGGCTGGCCGATATCAATGCCATAACTTTGCGGTGCGGTTAATTGCAATTCGAGCACATTGGGCTGCTGCAACAGACTTTTACTGCTTGGTAGCACGGTAAAGTGTTTTTGTGGTGCCCCTTCACCCGGGATTAACTCTAATGTATTGCCAGTCAAGAGTTCACTCAGTTTGGCATCATTAAGACTGATTCGGGGGCTGTTCATTTCAATGCGGCTGCCTGCACGCATCAAATCGACCACTGACGGGTCAATGGTCAGTTCACCGGTCACTTTACTGTCCGGTTGAAGTGTCATTTTGGTCAGGGTGCCAACCTGTAACCCCTGATAAATCAGCGGTGTTCTCCCCTCACTTAAACTGCTCCCACTGGGTAAATCCAGCGTAATTGCCACACCACGTTGGCTATGTGCTAAATCGGGGTAGAGCTGAAAGGGTTGGTCTGGTTTCGCATCTGGGCTGTTTTTGGGTGAGTCAAAGGCAATGGCACCATTGACCAAGGCGGCCAGACTTTCCATTTGAACCGACGCGCCACTAAGACTGAAGTCACCTTTAAAACCAGACACATTCCAGAAGCGGGTATCGTTTTTTACCAATTTAGCGAAGCGCCGATCAATCAGTACATCAATGACAACGCCATTATTATCAGGCGCGATATTGTAGTCATAGACTTTACCCACCGGGATTTTACGGTAGTAAACCAGAGAGCCGTTATTGAGTGAGGCCAAATCGGGGGCATGGAGGTGAACCATCAATTCGCCGGTATTCAGGCGGAACTTAGGCTGGGTATCCAACGCGGTAAAGTGGCTCTGCGGTTTGCCCTCGCCTGGCATCATCCCGATATAGTTACCACCGACTAGCGCATCCAAGCCAGAGACCCCGGCCAAAGAGGCCTTGGGCGTCACTAGCCAGAACTGTGTCCCTTCTCGCAATGAGTCTTCCATATCATTTTTGATACTGGCGGTGACTTTTATATTGCGCAGGTCATCATCCAGACTGATGGATTGCACCATCCCGACTTCAACACCCTGATAGCGAATCGGGGTTCGGCCCGCCACAATACCGGCGGCAGACTGGAAATCAATAGTGACTTCGGTACCACGGTCCTGCCAGTTGTTATAAATCAGCCAACCGGCAATCAGCAGGGCAATAAAAGGCAGCAACCAGAAAGGCGATATCCGGCGTTTATGTTTAATTTGTGCCTCAGTCGGTGTACTCGGCGTTTCCTGTTGCATGTGCATCCCAAATCAATCGGCTATCGAGCCATTCAACAGCAAGGATAGTCAAAATGACCGCAGACCCAAAATAGAAGGCTGCCGGTCCCATAGTGAAGGAAAGGAGCTGATCACGATTAATCAGCGACATCATTAACGCAATAACAAAGAGGTCTAGCATCGACCAACGGCCAATCCAGGTAATCAGTCGCAGTAATCGCATGCGCGTTTTAAGGCTATGTTGCGTCTTTAGATGAATGCTGAGCAACAATGTTAGCAACACAATCACCTTGGTAAACGGCACCAGCACACTGGCGATAAACACCACCGCGGCGATGGGCAGGTTACCCGATGAGGCCAAAGAGACCACGCCGGAGAAAATAGTATCTTCCATGCGGGTGCCATTGGCATAAACAATTGATATCGGTAAAAGATTAGCAGGCAACAGCAGGACTATCGAGGCAATTAACGCCGCCCAGGTTTTTTGGATGCTATGGCGGCGGCGATGGCGCAAAGGGGTATGGCAGCGTGGGCAGCGGCCGTGTGCATCGCAGTGCCCGGTATAATGGCATGACAGGCAAATGCGCAATGTTTCCCGGGGGCCTGGGGGCTGCTCCTGGGGATAAAATCGCTCCCACAACTGCTCCAGATTCAAATGCACTAGCGTCAGAATACTGAGTAACGTCAGAGCCAGAAACGCTATCAATCCGCCACCGGGCATAACGTCCGCATACTCTTTGACCTTAATACAGGCCACCGCCATACCGATAAGATAGATATCTAGCATGACCCATTCTTTTAGCCGCTCCAGCATCAATAACACCGGGCGCAGGTTCATACCAATCCGGCTGCCGATACGCAGATACAGAATCGATGCGGTGAGTGTAACGGGAGCGCCAATAATACAAAATGCCACCATGCTGGCTGTAATCGGGCCGCCCTGACGACTCATTTGCCAGATACCCTCTAACAAACTGGCATCAATCCGCGTGCCGAGCAGGCGAATGGTGATCAGCGGCTCGGTAAAAGCAAATGGCATCAGCAGTAACATGGCAACCGCCATGGCGGTCAGGCGGGTAAGGGACCAATCGCGCCCACTGGCAATTTTTGCGCTGCACCGTGGGCAATAGGCTGTTTGTGTACCATTGAGCGGCGGCAGGGTAAATAGCGCATCGCACTGGCAGCAACGCTGAGCCCTTGCAGTGGAGAGTGGCCGTTGAATGGCATGTACCTTCATATTATAAAACCCTGATGCTGACACCGGTTTATAAAGAATAGCGCGGATGGTAGCAGAGCAATCGGTCAAAACAAGGGGCAAAACGGGCCAAACCCCCGATGGCGATAACTCTTTTACTTCGTTATAGCGGAATAACCTTGTAGCCAAGGGTATTTAATGATTACTTTATATAAGCTAAGCATAACTATCGCCTCTGGCTATTCTTAGGTTTCTAACGGTCATTACATGAAAAAAGCAGAATTCTACGCGGAATTAAAACGTGACTTGAGTGCCCTGATTGCAGGTGAAACGAATTTCATTGCTACTTTGGCTAATGCCAGCGCTTTACTTTATGAGCGTCTTGATGGGTTGAATTGGGCCGGTTTTTACTTGATCGACGGCAAACAATTAGTGCTGGGTCCTTTTCAAGGGAAAATCGCCTGTGTCCGTATTCCAATCGGCAAAGGCGTATGTGGAACTGCCGTGGCAGAAAACCGCGTTCAGCGAGTGGCGGATGTGCATGCATTCCCCGGACATATTGCCTGTGATGCCGCAAGTAATGCTGAAATTGTGCTGCCAATCACTGTGAAGGGTAAAATTATCGGCGTTTTGGATATCGACAGCATTGTTTATGATCGCTTTGATGACGCTGATGAATTGGGTTTAATCTCAGTCGTGGCGGGGCTTTGCGAGCATCTTGACCTGTGTGACAGTGAGAAATATGTCACACAGACTGCAAGTTGATATACGGATAACGTGGCAATTGCTGATGGCGTCATTATAATGACGCCTGTTCATGCCTGCGCTGGTTGGCAAACCCGTTGTAATCAGGAAATTTCATGGAAAATCAACCTAAGTTGAACAGTAGTAAAGAAGTCATAGCCTTTTTGGCTGAGCGGTTCCCGCTTTGCTTCACCGCCGAAGGCGAAGCACGTCCACTGAAGATCGGTATTTTTCAAGATCTGGTCGAACGTGTTCAGGGGGAAGAGAATTTAAGCAAAACGCAATTGCGTTCTGCGCTGCGTCTCTATACCTCAAGCTGGCGTTATCTTTATGGGGTCAAAGTCGGTGCTGAACGTGTTGATTTAGACGGCAACCCTTGTGGTGTGCTGGAAGAGCAACATGTAGAACATGCCCGCAAACAGCTAGAAGAGGCGAAAGCCCGTGTTCAGGCACAACGTGCTGAACAACAAGCTAAAAAGCGCGAAGCTGCCATTGCTGCGGGTGAAACCCCAGAGCCACGTCGCCCACGTCCGGCAGGTAAAAAACCTGCGCCGCGTCGTGAAGCGGGTGTGACTTCGGAAAACCGCAAGCCTCGTCAGTCACCTCGCCCACCACAGGCTCGGCCACCTCGTCCACAGGCCGAGGAAAACCAGCCACGCCCTGTGCCGGTCACAGATATCTCTAAACTGCAAATTGGTCAAGAAATCAAAGTCAGAGCAGGTAAGAGCGCGATGGATGCAACCGTATTAGAAATCGCTAAAGATGGCGTACGGGTGCAGCTATCTTCCGGTCTGGCGATGATTGTGCGCGCAGAACACTTGCAGTTCTGATACGGAGGCCAACCTAGGCATGAACAAATTTGTCAGACTAACAGCAATCGCAGGCTTGTTACTGGCGGGGGCGAGTTACGCAGCGGATACCACCTATCGCATCGATCAGCTACCTCAACTGCGTCAGGAACCCGAGCATGCAACCGTGAGTGAGCGCGTAACATCGCGCTTCACTCGCTCTCACTATCGTCAATTTACACTGGACGATCAGTTTTCCGCCAAAATATTTGATAGATTCCTCAACATGCTGGATTACAGCCATAACGTGTTGTTGGCATCAGATGTGGCACAGTTTGCGGATAAAAAGCAGTCGCTGGATGATGAGTTAAAATCAGGCCAGTTGGACACGCCTTTCGCTTTATTCAATTTGGCGCAAAAACGCCGCTTTGAGCGCTATCAATATGCATTGTCAGTACTGGACCGGCCAATGGTCTTTACCGGGAATGACACCATTGATATTGACCGTGGTAAAGCACCTTGGCCTACCAGCGAAGCTGAGCTGAACAAGCTTTGGGACGCAAAAGTTAAGTACGATCAGCTTAATTTGAAATTAACCGGTAAAACGGATAAAGAGATCAAAGAGACGCTGACAAAACGCTATCAGGCGGCCATTAAGCGTTTGACGCAAAGTAATAGCGAAGATGTATTCCAGCTAATTATGAATGCGTTTGCGCATGAAATTGACCCGCATACCAACTATTTGTCACCACGAAATACCGAACAGTTTAATACCGAAATGAGCTTGTCTCTGGAAGGTATTGGTGCTGTCCTGCAAATGGATGATGATTACACCTTAATCAACTCTATGGTTCCAGGTGGCCCCGCGGCGAAAAGTAAAACTATCGCCGTAGGTGATCGGGTGATCGGTGTGGGTCAAACCGGTAAGCCGATGGTGGATGTGATTGGATGGCGTCTCGATGATGTCGTGGCACTCATTAAAGGGCCGAAGGGCAGTAAAGTGCGGCTGGAGATTTTACCGGCCGGTAAAGGTACTAAACCGCGCACTGTCACCTTGACCCGTGAACGCATTCGTCTTGAAGATCGCGCAGTGAAAATGTCGGTAAAAACTATCGGCAAAGAGCGTGTCGGTGTACTGGATATCCCTGGTTTCTATGTTGGCCTGACCGAAGACGTTAAGGTGCAATTGCAGAAGCTGGAGAAAGAGAATGTCAGTAGCATTATTATTGACTTGCGCAGTAATGGTGGTGGTGCTCTGACCGAGGCTGTGTCGCTGTCTGGTTTGTTTATTCCGAGTGGGCCGGTGGTTCAAGTGCGGGATAACAACGGCAAAGTGCGTGAAGACAGTGATACTGATGGTGTGGTGTACTACAAAGGCCCGCTGGTGGTATTGGTGGACCGCTACAGTGCATCCGCTTCCGAAATCTTTGCTGCTGCCATGCAGGACTATGGTCGTGCATTAATTGTCGGTGAACCAACCTTTGGTAAAGGTACTGTTCAACAGTATCGGTCGTTAAATCGTATTTACGATCAAATGTTGCGCCCGGAATGGCCTGCATTGGGTTCACTGCAATACACTATCCAGAAATTCTATCGGGTAGATGGTGGCAGTACTCAGCGTAAAGGGGTAACCCCGGATATCGTGATGCCAACCGGTGTTGATCCGGCGGAAACGGGTGAGAGTTTCGAAGATAATGCCTTGCCTTGGGACAGTATCAATGCGGCCAGTTACGTCAAGAGTGGTGATCTGAAGCCACTGGAGCCGGAGTTACTGAAAGCACATACAGCGCGGATTGCCGCTGATCCTGAATTCCAGCATATTCAGCAAGATATTGAGCGTTATAAAGCGTTAAAAGAGAAACGCAACATCGTCTCTCTCAATTACACTCAGCGTGAAAAAGAGAACCATGATGATGATGCCACGCGGCTGAATCGCTTGAATGAGCGTTTCAAACGTGAAGGTAAAAAGCCACTGAAGTCATTGGAGGATTTGCCAAAAGACTATCAGGAGCCAGACCCTTATCTGGATGAGACTGTTCATATTGCTTTGGATTTGGCTCATAAAGAAAAAGCGCAGCCGCAAGTTGAATCACCACCAGCGGCAGCACCTGCGGCAAAATAAGTCAGCAGATAATATGAAGGATCCGGGCCTTAAAAAGAGCCCGGATTTTTTTTACGTTTTTTTCATCGCCGAATTTATCAATTGGCGAAAAAATAACAAAATATGTAATGAAAAGTATCCAAATTTGTAAAGTTATGTTGATTTACTCTGTTAGAACTTAACAAGCCTTGAAAATTTGTCAGATGCCCATACGATCAGCGTATCTCAGTAGTAATTTGGCTAAGTCATCATCCAGGATTATGCCAATTTTGACTTAAGACCCATGTGACTCAACACAGTGTCGACTTAAAACAATAAGGAAATAAATTTTTATGATGCGTATCGCTCTGTTCCTTCTCACCAACCTGGCAGTCATGTTGGTGTTCGGGTTGGTACTAAGCCTGACAGGTATTCAGTCCAGCAGTGTACAAGGGCTGATGATCATGGCTGGTCTGTTCGGTTTTGGCGGCGCATTTGTTTCGTTGCTGATGTCCAAATGGATGGCTTTGCGTTCAGTGGGTGGTGAAGTTATCGAACAACCGCGCAATGAAACTGAACGCTGGTTGCTGGATACGGTGCGTCGCCAATCCCAGCAAGCCGGTATTGCTATGCCACAAGTTGCTATTTATCAGGCACCGGATATTAACGCCTTTGCGACCGGGGCTCGTCGTGATGCCTCTTTAGTGGCAGTGAGTACAGGTCTATTGCAGAACATGAGCCGTGATGAAGCAGAAGCCGTTATTGCTCATGAAATTAGCCACGTCGCTAACGGCGATATGGTCACCATGACCTTGATTCAGGGGATTGTGAATACCTTTGTAATCTTCATTTCACGCCTGATTGCGCAAGTCGCTGCCGGTTTCCTATCAGGGGACCGTGATAATGAAAGCAGTAGCGCTGGTAACCCGATGGTCTACTTTGCCGTATCAATGGTCTTGGAATTGGTCTTTGGTATTCTGGCCAGCATTATCACCATGTGGTTCTCGCGCCATCGCGAATTCCACGCTGATGCAGGCTCAGCGAAGCTGGTAGGGCGTGAGAAGATGATAGCGGCTCTGCAACGGCTGAAAACCAGCTATGAGCCACAGGAAGCAGGCAACATGATGGCTTTCTGCATTAATGGTAAGTCCAAAACCTTCAGCGAGCTGTTTATGTCACATCCGCCGCTGGACAAACGTATTGAAGCGCTGCGTTCAGGCCAGTATCTGAAGTAGCCACCACCAACTCTTCTGATTGAAAACCCCGCCCGCCAGCGGGGTTTTTTTATTGCAACCCGAGTCTAGCCACGTTTCTGGCTTATGCGCAGCACACTCACCAATGCGGCGATACTGGCAAAGCAGCCAGCCAGCACCAGAGAAGCATGAGTGCCACTGGTTGAAAACAGATTGAACATTAATGCCACTAATGCCGCCCCAGAGGTTTGCCCCAGTAAACGGGCGGTGCCTAGCATGCCGCTGGCTCCACCGCTACGATGTTGTGGTGCAGCAGAAATAATGGTGTGGTTATTCGGCGACTGAAACAGGCCAAAACCGGCACCACATAGCACCATCCGCCAGATAATATCCATATCACTCGGGTTGGCTGGCAGCAATGCTAGCAGGAACAAACCACTGGCAAACACCGCCAAACCTATCCCGCCTAATAACCCTGCATGATAACGTTCGACTAATCGCCCGGCTATCGGGGCTACCACCATGGTTGCCAACGGCCATGGGGTTAACAGCAGTCCGGTTGCCACTTCATCACGGCCCAGAACAGTTTGTAAAAAGAAGGGCAGTGACACCATTGCCAGCATTTGTGCGGCAAAAGAGCAAATAGAAGTGCTGATTGATAATGCAAAAATAGGAATACGCAGTAAATCAACCGGAAGCAGCGGGAAAGACTGACTAAGTTGACGGCGTACAAAGAAGAAACCAATTAGCAGCAATGCGATAATTTCAGCCGCTATCAGGGTTGGGCTTTGTCCCTGAGCAAAGCCACTGATAGCGGTTATCAGTAAACCAAAGGTCAGAGCATTCATCACACAACTGGTAAAATCGAAACGGTTACCGTTACTTTTCATATTATTGGCAGGCAAATACTTCATACCTAACAACCATGCCAACAAGCCGATGGGCACATTAATGGCAAACAGCCACTGCCATGAAGCAACCGATAGCACCGCCGCGGCAATGGTGGGACCGGCGGCGGCGGAAACGGCCACAATCAATGAATTAATACCGATACCACGGCCCAGTTGTGCTCGTGGATAAATAATCCGAATCAATGCAGTATTAACGCTCATTAAGGCTGCTGCGCCAAGCCCTTGCAGCACACGGGCAAATGTTAGCGTCCATAAGGAGTCAGACAGAGCACAGAACAGCGATGTCACACTAAACACCAGTAAACCTGCCTGATAAACCCGCCGATAACCGATGATATCGCCCAGAGATGCCATTGAGAGCAACGACACGGTGATAGCCAACTGGTAAGCATTCACGATCCAAATAGACGTGGCTGGGCTGGCATTGAGGTCACGAGCGATAGTTGGCAAAGCTACGTTGGCGATAGTGCCATCCAACACCGCTATGGTAATACCGAGTGCAATAACCAATATTGCAGCATAGCGCTGAGGAACCGGCATGCCATCGCTTGATGATGGGGTCATAGGTTTTATCTGTAAAAATAATGATGTAGGTAAGTGTTTATATGCTAACCAGTATTGTGCTTGAATGCATCCTTGCCAGCCGGCTTATTTGTAAATAGCGATGTGGTACCGTTATCGCAATCAGATTAACAGGCTGATAAGCACAGTAATTTGGCTAAATCAGTAAAAATAGAACCGCGATCACGGAAAAATGAAACATCGTTTCTATAATGTGAGATAGTAATAGCCTGACAGGTTCCTCTGCGGGCAAATTTTAATTCTCTGATGATTTTAAGGACTTTCCTGATGGCCAAAGGTAAACAAATCCCCCTGACATTTCACACATATCAGGATGCCTCTACCGGTGCACAAGTTACACGGTTAACACCGCCTGATGTCACTTGCCACCGTAACTATTTCTATCAAAAATGTTTCACCCGTGATGGCAGTAAGTTATTGTTCGGCGGCGCTTTTGATGGTCCGTGGAACTACTACTTGTTGGATCTCAACACGCAAGTGGCAACACAACTGACAGAAGGGCGTGGCGACAATACCTTTGGTGGTTTCTTGTCACCTGAAGATGATGCACTGTTTTATGTCAAAGATGGGCGTAACCTGATGCGAGTCTGTCTTGCCACACTGGAAGAAAGTGTGGTTTATCAGGTGCCTGAAGAGTGGGTGGGTTACGGTACCTGGGTCGCCAATTCAGATTGTACCAAGTTGGTCGGTATTGAAATTAAACGCGAAGACTGGGTCCCCTTGACCGATTGGAAAAAATTCCACGAGTTCTATTTCACTAAGCCTTGCTGCCGTTTGATGCGTGTTGACTTGAAAACCGGTGAGTCCGCCGTGATTTTGCAAGAGAATCAATGGCTAGGTCATCCAATCTATCGCCCTTATGATGACAGTACGGTCGCATTCTGCCATGAAGGTCCACACGATCTGGTTGATGCACGTATGTGGCTAATCAATGAAGATGGCAGCAACATGCGTAAAGTGAAAACTCATGCTGAAGGCGAAAGCTGCACCCATGAGTTCTGGGTACCCGATGGTTCGGCGCTGGTGTATGTCTCATATTTGAAAGGCAGCCCGGATCGCTTTATCTACAGTGCTGACCCACAGACATTGGAAAATCGCCAATTGACCTCTATGCCGGCGTGTTCCCATCTGATGAGTAACTATGACGGTACCTTGATGGTCGGCGATGGTTCAGATGCACCGGTAGATGTACAAGACGATAGCGGCTATAAGATCGAAAACGATCCTTTCCTGTATGTATTCAACATGAAAAATGGCAGCCAGCATCGTGTTGCTCGCCACGATACCTCATGGCAGGTGTTTGAAGGTGATCGGCAGGTGACGCATCCACATCCTTCCTTTACCCCTGATGATAAACAAGTTCTGTTCACCTCTGATGTTCATGGCAAACCTGCACTTTATTTGGCTACTTTGCCTGAATCAGTCTGGCAATAGTTAAATTTTGCACTAGCCTCTTTCATGGAAAGAGGCTAATTTGCTGTCTGCAAGGTTAATATCTTATTATTCACATTGGTTTATTGCACAGTCTCGCAACTTCCCTTTATAATAAAACCACTGTTCTATTTTTTTTAAAACATATTGTTTTATGAAACACAGAAAACTGAGTAGGGTAACCAAGAAATGGCTATTGCAGATCTAGATAAACAGCCCGACTCTGTGTCGTCGGTTCTGAAGGTTTTTGGCATCTTACAAGCATTGGGTGAAGAACGGGAAATTGGTATTACCGAGCTTTCCCAACGTGTAATGATGCCTAAAAGTACGGTTTACCGCTTTCTCCAGACCATGAAATCCCTGGGGTATGTTGCCCAGGAAGGCGAATCAGAGAAATACTCCCTTACGCTGAAGTTATTTGAGCTGGGGGCTAAAGCGCTACAAAATGTTGATTTGATTCGTAGCGCAGATATACAGATGCGTGAATTATCTAATGAAACTCGTGAAACTATTCACTTGGGTGCATTGGATGAAGACAGCATTGTTTATATTCATAAAATTGACTCTATGTATAACCTGCGGATGCATTCCCGTATTGGTCGTCGTAACCCACTGCACAGTACCGCAATTGGTAAAGTGTTATTGGCGTGGCGTGACCGTGGTGAAGTAGAGGAAATCTTGTCTCATATCGAGTTCACCCGTAGCACTAAACACACCCTGGATAGCGCGGCTGCATTATTGCCAGTGCTGGATCTGGTGCGTGAGCAGGGCTTTGGTGAAGATGTCGAGGAGCAAGAAGAAGGTTTGCGTTGTATCGCTGTACCTGTTTTCGACCGTTTCGGTGTGGTGATCGCGGGCTTAAGTATTTCATACCCGACGCTGCGTTTTTCTGAAGACAGCAAGAGTGACATAGTTAAATCTTTGCATCGCGCAGCACGTAACATCTCAGAGCAAATGGGTTATCGTGATTATCCTTTCTGAGGATAAAGCGAAATAGGGTAAATACTTTATAATTATT
>NZ_JAZGQE010000125.1:0-15044 GCF_048593885.1 Yersinia sp. 1252 StPb PI
GGAAGAATCGAAAAAAAATAACTACTGAAATAAATATTCAATGAACCCCGCCACCGCGGGGTTTTTTATTACATAAATCTCAGGATCCCCAATGACACCGATGCTTGATATTGGCGAAATGCTCCTGTCTGATATGGAGCAAAAACAAGATTACTTCTTCCGTCCATCATTAAAGAACATGACAAGAATCGGTGCAGCCACTGAGATTGTCGAAACATACGCAGTGTTGAATGGTTCTGAATTGAATCAGGTATTAACACCTGCAATAAATGCCAACATTCCTGCATCGGCAATGCCAAGTAAGGCCATTAAACAATGCTCAGATCATATTCTTGCCTCCGCTGTAATGGTTATCGAGGCTTGTTGTGATAGCCCGGTAACGGCGCTTGTGGGTGAATTTAAGGGGTGGAGAAATTGCATTGTTTATCGCCCAGGTAAAATATCAAAAGAAGTCGTTATTACTATTGCTAGAGAATTAATTGAGCACGGAGTTATCGGTAAAGCAAAAATAAGAAAGCTGCAAAAAAATGAAGGCAAGAATGAATACAGCGCTGAATTTAACGCAATGGATTACATCAACTCAGCAAGAATTCATTTCAACATGCCCCGCGACGAAGCTGAACAGTTAACGATGACCGAGTTCCAGTTATTACTCAAGGCTAAATATCCAGAAGAGAAAGGTTTCACCCGCGAAGAATACGATGAAATCATGGATGCAGATGATCGCCTCCAGGAACGTTTAATTGCTCAAGAAAAGGCGAGGCTAGCGAAAAATGGCGGATGAAAAAGAGATAGGGAGCATTGTCTATCAGGTTCAAATGGAAGTCGGGCAACTAATATTAGCTCAGCAGCAGGTAAGTGGACGGCTTGATAAACTGGAGCGCAATTTCGATTCAACATCTAAATCAGCCAATAATACCGAAAAATCATTTTTTTCATTAAGCAAAGTCGCCGGAGCATTAACTACCGCATTATCAGTCAAAGCTATCGCTGATTACGCAGAGTCATGGACGGTACTCAATAACAAACTGGTTAACGCAATAAAAACAGGTGAGACCCTTGCTGAGGTTAATCAACGTGTTTTCGATATTGCCCAGAACAGCCGCTCAAGTCTGGATAGTATCGCAACTCTTTATTCTCGATTAGAACGTGCAATGAGAAGCACTGGAATGAGTGGTGCTGAGCTGGGTGATATTACCAGTACCATATCCAAGGCAATGACTATATCAGGTGCTACCGCTTCAGAATCGTCGGGGGCATTGGTTCAGCTATCGCAAGCGTTAGCATCCGGTGTATTGCGAGGGCAAGAATTCAATTCAATGAGTGAACAAGCACCGGCATTAATGAAAGGGCTTGCAGATTCCCTAGGTGTTAACATCGGGCAATTACGCGCAATGGCGGCAGAGGGCAAGTTAACAACTAATGTCCTGATCACCGCATTTAAACAGATGGCTCCTGCTGTAGAGGCTGAGTTTGCGAAAACGACAGCAACAATTGGGCAATCAATGCAGATTGCGACCAACAACGTCACTAAGTTTGTCGGTGAGTCTGCAACAGTTAAATCATCTGTATCTGTATTCAACGGAGTTCTGGTAACCCTAAGTGAAAACTTGGACGCGGTAACTGTTGCTCTTGGGTCCGCTGCATCGGTTATGTTGGGTAAGTATTTAAATTCAATTGGTAACTCATCAAAAGCTGTCATTGAGAAAGTAGCCGCCAATTCAAAAGCAGCAATAAGCGAGCTTGAACTCGCTAAAGATGTGCTTTTTAGGGCCAATGCAGAGGATAAGGCCACCGCATCAGCATCAGCAAAGGCCAAGAGTGATTTAGCTGCTGCCGATGCTGCCGTTGCCACCGCGAAAGCCAACGTCACAGCAATGGAAACTGCTGTTGAGCGTGGCAATGCCACCATTTTGCTCAGTGAAAAAACCATCGCACAAACCATGACAGAGATTGAGTACGTTAAATCTGTCGAAGCCAGTTCAAGAGCGAATATCAAGTCAGCCACAACAGTAGAAGCAAGGGCTGTTGCAGAAGATTATTTACAGGCATCAATTAAGTCTCGTGGTGTGTTGGAGGCAAAATTAGCCGCCGAGCAAATGGCGCTGGACGCTAAAAGGCAAGGTGCTGTTGATCGGTTGATCATGGCTGATGATGCATTAACAGCAGCGCAGGCCAATAGGGCTACGGCGGCAACTGCGGCATCTACAGCAGAGGCTAAGCAAGCGGTAACTACAAATGCGGTTGTAGTTGCTACAGAAAGATTCACACTAGCCACCGCTGCGGCAACGGTAGCGGCTAGAGCTAAACAAGTAGCCATTAGTGCGCTTAGTTCTGTCTATTCACTATTAGGTGGCCCTGGCGGCGTCATAATGCTTGCGGCAGCAGCTATCTACTATTGGTATCAAAAAACAGAAGAAGCGAAAGCAGAAGCGGTTAAATTTGCCAATTCATTAGATGGTGTTATTGAAAAGATGAATCAGATGAGTGCTACGCAATTGCGCGGCACTATGGCTGAGGCTGCTAAATCAATAGAGACACAGAAAGATGCTGTCAGTGAACTGGACGGTGAGCTTAAAAAGCTGAACGATTCATTATCAGTACAATTGGCGCGTAGAAACGCGCTTGATGCTATTGGCGATACAGGGACTGAAGAATATTCAAAAGTATTGGGCCGAGTTGCTGAAGCTGAAAATGCTGTAGCAATAAAATCGGCAGAACTTGAAAACGCCAAAGGTCGGTTATCTGGCACTCAAAAAAACCTAGATATCATCACTCAGCAATATCTAGTCACCATGCAAAATAACATCACAGCAACAGATTCTGCTATTAGCCGTGGCGGGGTGCTTGCTGGCGTGCAGAATGCTGTTGCACATGCATTTAGTTTATCCGCTGATGCTGTCTCTGGTTATAACGGGCAAATTAACTTAATGAAACCATTAAGTGATAAGTCGAAAGTTCTGATTAAAGCTGCTGAACGCCGAGTTGCTTTAGCGAAGGCGGAGGGGGTAGAAAAGGCTAAACTGCAAGCGCAGTATGCTGCTGAAGATGCCGGGGAAACTGATGATAGAGTAATTCAGCGAACCCAAGATTTAGCTATTGAAGAATACAACTTAGGTGAAGCTAAAAAGAATACCAAGAAGGAAACAGCCGCGGCGACGAAGGAAGAAACCGCCGCCGAAGCGGCAGAGAAACGCCGGGTTAAATCATTGCAAGATTTAAGCAATGAAATGGCAGTTGCCGAGTTAAAGACGAAAGGACTCAATCGCGAAGCCGCACAACTCGCAGCTGTTCAAGACTTGGGTGCTGGCGCTTCTCAGCAGCAGATCCAACAAGCTACGCAACAAGCCGGACAGATATTTGATATCCAACAACGCATGGCTGATAAAAAGGCTGCAATTGATGCTGATAGTGTCGCCAAGGCCGAGCAGCAACGTAAGTTGGATTTATCACAGTTGGATCGGCAGCTTGCGGCGGGGAATGTTTCATTCGAGCAATCTCAACAGAGACGAGCTCAAATAGCTGCTAATTACTCCAAAGCCATTGCTGAGGCATCAGCTGCAAGTTCTGTATCTCCACAACAGCAAAATGCCGCATTAGTTGACCCTGTGCAGGCGTTAGCTAATGAGAATGCTCAAAAGTTAGCACTGATTCAGAAGTTTGAAGAGGACAAAACATTAACTGAGCAGCAGGCGCTATCTCTACGCAATGCAGCAAATACCCAGTACGAGCAAGCTCGACTAGCTGCTCAGTGGGATATCTGGAGAAACCAGAGCCAATCCAACCAATACCTGGCTAGCTCCATTGATGCTTTAGGCCAGCGCACAACCAATATGCTGACCGGGCTTCTTACCGGTACTCAGTCAGCAGAAGAGGCCATGAAGAACCTTGCCGCAACAATAATCCAAGAGGGTGTTAATGCATTAGTCCAAATGGGTATGCAGCAGGTCAAGAATATGATTATGGGGCAGGCGGCGGCCACTGCTGCTCTGGCTGCAACTGCGGCACAGGCAACCGCAGCGGCGGCGGCATGGGCTCCCGCGGCAGTGAGTGCCTCTATCGCGACAATGGGGGGAGCTTCTACAGTTGGTACCACTGCTTATGGCACAGCGCTTGCCGCGTCTAAGGGGCTGGCCTTGGCTGGCGCGCGTAAAAACGGCGGCCCTGTAAATGCTGACTCCATGTACCAAGTCGGGGAGGGCGGGGAACCAGAGCTACTTAAAGCATCCAACGGCAAGCAATACATGATCCCCGGCGACAATGGCAAGGTCATCAGCAATAAGGATATGCAGGGAGGGAGTGGTGGGGGCGGAACTGTTGTACAGCAAGAGGTTAATTTCCACATCACGACGACTAACGGCATTGATGACGCCACAATGAGCAAGATGGCTACAATGATGAAGCAGGTTGCCATTTTCCAGATGAAAGACCAAAGTTCTAGGCCGGGAGGTTTTCTTCAGCCGAGGAAAGTTCGTTAGAATAATCTAAGGTAAGTTTCACCTTTCAACAGGAGTATAAAATGGATTACGACATAGAAAATATCACTGCGTACGACAATATGAACGGCGCTGGAATATTAGGGAAGGTGACTTTCTTGTATGAAAACCACAGTCAAAGCATCGTGGTGCACGTGGATATCCCTTTAGATAAAGAGGCTTCACTTGCTGTAATTGAGCAGAGAATTTTCGAGCAAGCCAAGAAGCAATTAAAAGAACTGGCATCAGAAATTTAAGTTCTTCCTGTACCAAAATACTAACCCGCTCCGGCGGGTTTTTTATTATCCGGAGTGTCCCATGCCAGAAACATTCACATGGAGCCCACAAAAAGGCTTCACGGCTTCCCGCGCGCCAAATGTAGCCGTCGTTAAACTTGGCGATGGTTACGAACAGCGGCAAGTTAAAGGCATTAATCCGCTGATGGATAGCTATTCCCTGACGTTTATGGGAACTGACGGGCAATGCAATAAACCGAATGTAGCAAAGCAAGCAGAAGCATTCATTAAGGCGAGAATGGCGGTCGAATCGTTCTATTGGACACCATTAGATACCGGAGTCCGGGCGCTTTACGTGTGTCGTTCGTGGTCAATGAAAAAGACCGGCCCAGTATTTGAATTGTCATGCACGTTTGAGCAGGTGCCACGATGAGAGATATACCAGCAGAACTCATTATTGCGAGCGTTGATGCTGGCGTTGGCGCAATGATTGACCTGTTCGAGGTTGATTTGCAGTCATTCGGCGGTGATGTTATCCGTTTCCACTCTGGAACCAACGGTTATTACGGTGATGTCTTTTGGAAAGGTAGGCAATACTCGGCCTATCCAATAGCGGTTGAAGGGTTTGAAGTTAAGTCAGAAGGGACTTACTCGCGGCCAACAATGAAGGTTGCCAACATCACCGGCTTAATCACTGGTATTAACAGCGACTTTGATGATGCATTGGGTGCAGTAGTGACGCGGCGGCAGGTTCTGGTTAAAAATCTCGATGCGGTTAATTTTCCTGGTGGAAATCCAGATGCGGATACCACGATGGAAGCCGTTTCCCGCTACGTGATTGAAGAAATGGCGGAGGAGACTTTCGAGACAGTGACATACAACCTCGCCACTCCGGTTGACTGCGACAATGCCATTATCCCGGCTAGAACCATTCTGGCTGACGTTTGTCAGTGGATATATCGCGGTGATGGCTGTGGATACTCGGGACCGCCAGTTGCCGATGACAAAGACAATCCAACTACTGACCCGTCAAAAGATAAGTGCTCCAAGCATCCATCAGGGTGCCGTAAGCGCTTTCCGAAACCTTCTTCGCTACCTTTCGGCGGTTTCCCCGGATCAGCTAAGGTGTCCTGATGCTTGAGAATGAATGCCTTGAGTTCGCCGCCTCGTCTGATGAAGAGGTTTGCGGCCTGATAGTAGGCAATGAGTTATTAGTCAGATGTCGAAATATTCACCCAGACCCAAAGCGACATTTCAGGATAAGTGATGATGACTGGTTGAATGCTGAGGCGGCGGGAGAAATCACCGCCGTTTTTCATTCTCACCCAGGGCGAAAGTTAGTGCTATCTGGCGCAGACCGAACCGGCCAACTGGCAACAGGAATTGAATGGTGGTTAGCGAGCGGAGGGCAGCTACGAAAATTCAGGCCAGTAGCGTATTTGCTGGGGCGAAACTTCGCTCATGGGGTTATGGACTGCTACACACTATTTCGTGATGCCTACCACTTATGCGGTATCGATTTACCTGATTTTGAACGTACTAACGGTTGGTGGCTTCGAGGAGAAAACCTTTACTTGAAAAACATGCCGGCCAATAGATTTCATCCGGTTGAGATGCAAGATATTCAGCCAGGTGATGTGCTTATCCGGCGTGCATTCCCTGAAACCGACCCTTGCCACGCCATGATTTACCTCGGTGATAACACCATTCTTCATCATGAAAACATCGGACGCCTAAGCCGTCGAGAACAACTACGACCAGCTTATTTGCGCCTTACTCATTCAATCTGGAGGCATGAACAATGCTCATCTTTAGATTTGCGGGGAATCTTCGACGACATTTCCGCCAGGTCACTTTAAAAGTTGATACCACTTCGCAGGGGTTGCGCCTTCTTCTCGCTCAATGTCCTGAATTCAAACGTGACTTCTATAAATCAAAAATTCGAATGCGGGTCGATGGTAATGACGTTTCCAATGACACGCTTAGTTTTCATATGGATAGGCACTTAAGGGATGGCGCTACAGTTTTGTTTGTTCCGATTGTAGAAGGGGCTGTTGCGTTGCCTGCTGCATGGGCCGTATGGACGATGATAGCCGTTACCGTGGCCTCTGTAGCCTATTCTCTCTATATGACCTCGAACATGAAAACCAAGACGTCTGCCGAGTCTGCACAAAGCGGAACGATAACGAATAACTCATTCACCAGCGCTGAAAACAAAGTTGGACAGGGTCGACCTGTTCCATTGCTGCTGGGTGAAATGGTGGTTGGTTCAAACGTGGGTTCGCTCGGTATTGATACCAGCAATAACAAAGACTGGAACATCTCTATTAGCTAAGGTGAAAATATGAGTTCAGGCGGCGGTGGCGGAAGTACGCCAACACTAGTTAATGACAACCTCACGTCAAAGCAGTTCTATCGCGTTCTGGACATTATTTCTGAGGGGCCGATTTACGGTCCGGTGGATCAAGAGCACCTTTCCTCCTTCAGACTGAATAAAACGCCAATTACCAATAACACCGGTGTAGTCAGCGTTCCTGGTGTGAGTGTTGCTTGGCGACCTGGGTCAGCGACACAACAGCCTATCAATGGCTTTTCAGCTATTGAGTCCACCACTATCGTTAATACAGACGTGACACAGGCTACCCCACTAGTGCGCACGGTGACTGACAATAACGTGACTCGCGTCCGGCTTAATGTGGGCGTTAATGCTTTGGTGGAACAGGATTCGCAGGGTAATCAAAAAAACACCTCAGTAACGATGATTATTGAGACAAGGATTGGCAATGGTGCATTTACTCCGGCAAGAACGGTAACAATAACGGGTAAGATTTCAGGCGAATATCTAGAAGCTCATGTTATTGATGCCCCAGAGACCAAGCCATTTGATATTCGCGTGCGCCGCGTTACTCCAGATAGCACAAGTGACCTTCTAAATAATGGCACGGTGTGGAATAGCTACACTGAAATTATTGACGATAATCTTTCTTACCCATACACCGCTGTTTGTGGTGCCGTAATTGACCGAGATCAGTACACCGATACACCAAATCGAACCTCTCATTTAAGAGGCATAATTGTTGATGTCCCCGATAATTACGACCCGATAACCCGCACATATACCGGGCTTTGGTTAGGTGGTTTCAAATCAGCATGGACCAATAACCCTGCGTGGATATTCCGTATGTTGGTTAAAAATACGCGCTATGGGCTGGCTCGTCGCGCTGGGTACATCGATGTTGATGACGGCAGTCTGTATGTATTATCCCAATTTTGTGATCAAAAAGTTGAAGATGGTTTCGGTGGAGAAGAGCCGCGCTTTACCTTGAACGCATATATCACCGAGCAGAAAAGCGCGCGTGAGCTGCTGGATGATATTGCAGGCATGTTCCGCGGCATCGCTTTGTGGGATGGCATGCGCTTTTCCATCATGATAGACCGGCCACAAGATCCGGTAGCCGTTGTAACGAATGCCAGCGTCGTTGATGGGCTATTCACTTATAGCGCAATGAAGCGGTCAGAGCGTTACAACGCGGTTGTCGTGTCATGGACTGACCCAAATAACGGCTGGGAGCAAGTGAAGGAATACTACTCTGATGATGAGATGATCAGCAGCAGTGGTGCATACAACGAGACCACAATTGAAGCCTTTGGCTGTACATCACGCGGGCAGGCCCGTAGAACAGCAAGATGGCTAGTTGAAAGCGCCAAGCTTGAAAAGGACAAAGTAACGTTTCGTATGGCGCGGGATGGTATCGGTTTCATCCCAGGCGACATCGTTGAGTTAATGGATAACAACAGAGCAGCAACCAGACTCGGTGGGCGCATAGTTAGTCACAGCGGTGTAGTGATCAATGTTGATGCCGATGTGTCTGCATTGGCCGGCAATGGTGACACCATGTCTATCATGGGAGCTAACGCGAAATTCACTAAATATGAAATTGCCTCAGTTAATGGTTCTGCTATCACGCTGAAAGTAGCTCCAGCATGGGTTAGAGATGGCACTACGTTTGCAATTTCAACCAGTGAAGTATCTACGCGGCTATTTCGCATAATGGGTGTTTCTGAAGATGAAAATAGCTCTATCTACAGCATATCTGCAACGTTGCATAACCCCAACAAGCAAGCCATCGTTGACGAAGGGGCCGTATTTGATGTCCCTTCCGATACGCTAAATGGCTATCGCGTTCCAAATATCGAGAACCTTCGGGTAATCAATACAAACAGTGAAACTGTTCAAGTAAGCGCTTCGTGGGAAACAGCCACTACAACCAGAAAGCTTGTGTTTGAGTTGTTGGTTTATACCCTGGATGGAAAAGTTTTCGCTCAGTACGAAACAGATCAATTCCGCTATGATTTTTTTGGCATCCCAGCCGGAACATATTCTCTTGGTGTTCGTGGGCGTAATGATAACGGTATGAAAGGGGCTGAAACACAGGTTAGCTTGCTCATTGGTGCGCCCCCCATGCCATCTTCTGTTAGATGGACTCCTGGGATATTTTCTGCTGATGTTGTGCCGGTAATGAATATTACAGCCACAACAGATACTACCTTTGAGTTTTGGTGGACAGGAGAAATACCAGCATCTAGCGCGGCAAATATAGAGAATGAGGCTCAGTTTTTAGGGCGCTCAACTCAATGGACGCTGAACGGACTCAAAGCTGACACGACTTATTATGTTTACGTTAGAACTCGTAATGCGTTTGGTGTTTCTGATTTTGTTGAATCCTCTGGCGTGTCATCGTCAGATATTCCCGGCATGATTGATTATATCGACCAGGCCATAAAGGGTTCGGAAACCTTCGGGCAACTGTCATCCGATCTGGATATGAATGCTGAAGCAATTATTGAAAATGCCTTGGCTAATGATGCTGATGTTCATCGCTGGAAGAAACAAAACGGTGATTTCAGAGCTGAGATATTCGATATACGACAAACAGTTATTACTGAACTTGCAGCAACAGCAACAATAATTGAAGGTGTTCAATCACAAGTTGGTGAAAACTCGGCAGCCATTGAACGACGAGCGGAAACAATTGTTAATGTTGACGGCACGGGAAGCGCAATCACTACGCTTAAAGTTGGAGCGGAATTCAACGGAGTTTATAAATCGGCTGGCATGGCTATAGGCGTTGAATTTGATGGAGCCAATTGGACTAGTCAGGTTTTATTCTCCGCAAATACTTTCGGTATTTATAACCCTAACGATAACAGTTATAAACTTGCATTTGCAATAGAGAATGGACAGACGTTTATTAACGAAGCATTCATTAATTACGCCTCAATTACCCTGGCAAAAATTGGCGAATGGAAATCAGCCAACTTTGTTTCTGGTCAAACGGGAACGCGAATGGCTGCGGATGGTTCATTTGAAATGAATGGTGCTGTTGCGGGTGAAGGGAGACTGAGTTTGGTTAATAACCGAATCACTGTATTTAATGAAAGCAATCAAGTCGTCGTCGTTATTGGGAAAAAACGGGTGGTGTAACTATGTCTACATGGGGCGCTCAGTTATTTATGCCGGGTGGAACGTTTGATGTTATTAATGCTTTTCTGCCCGCTTATATGATGGATTATTTTGTGGGTAGCGCTAGTGGCTCGCGGTCGTATACCGTCCCTGCAGGGAAGAGCCTTAGAGCTAAAGCGTACTTCACAACGGCGGGGTCATTCGCTACTGAGGCAGTAGTGACAGTTTCCGGTAGCACGGTAACGTGGTCTAACGCCGCCGGTAATTCCGTTATCGTGTGGGTGGTGTAATGGCTGAATTTGGCATGCAAATAACGCGTGATGATGGGGTGATATTCGCTTCCCCAGAATTCACGCCCACTGTATTAGTACAGGTTATGGACAGGTCGGCAGACTATACTGGGGATGTATCCGCTCAATACTATTACGATACTATTGTTCCGAACGCTAAGAAGTGCTTTGTCTTCCATAAAATGCTATCTACCGGCAGTCAATCTGGTGCCAGTGGCGGCGTTCTACACTATGCCGAACAGGGCCCCAATGGATATTGGAGGGTACACACCGTAGCGGGGACAGCTGGCTTAGTTCATACCATGCGATTCTACGTTTTCTCAGAGTTCGTAGCTAACATCCCAGAGTGGGGAATTTACTTCTACAAAAACAATCAGATGGTTTATACAGGGAACTGCCTGCCATTGGATATCAAGTTTTGGGAACGTCCGCAACTGACCACACCCGCGCCTACAGCGCCATGCGCCACAATTTGTTCAGTAGCGAGGCAGCTAACCCAAGGTATTCCGGGGACAAACCCACCGACCATACTTATTTTCCTGTTTTGCTTCACAGGTTTTTCGTCCGGCATCATCACTCCAGTTTTTAGACAGATATCGCAGAACGCCGGAGGTGGGGGTGGTCCTGATGGATTTTCAAAGGGTTGCCCCTATATAGAAACAGCACTGTACGACCAATATTATAAAGCTTCACTCGGCTACGCTTAACAAATAACTTAATGGGGATACAATATGTCTTGGTATGAGGCAGGTACAGTCACGTCCATAGCTGGGACAAATGTGATTACCGGAACAGGCACGCTATGGAATAATTCTATATTTGGCATTGCTTCGGGACAAATGATTTTTGTACCAGGCTCGGGTCAGGTTGTTATATATGAAATACTCGCTGTCGATAGCGATACTAAAATAAGAGTAACGAAGAATATATCATCAGCAATCACCAATTCTGAATATGCAATTGTTACGACTGTATCAAATTCAATGTCAGATTTAGCGCGGCGTACCGCCGTGCAATTGGCTATATATCAGCAGTTGCTTGAAGATTGGCAAAATATAACAACTGGCACAGGCGATGTCACAATTATTGCACCTGACGGCACTGAGGTAGTTATTCCTGCACTGTCGTGGATTACTGATTCAAAAACGTGGTTTGATGCAAATAGAGAGCTGATAGATAATGCAGGCGAGGTTGTGGCTGGAGCTGAGACGGCGCGTGACCAAGCTGTTGCTGCGAATACAGCGGCACAAGCAGCAAAGACAACGGCGGTAAACTCCGCAACAACAGCCAGCACTGCGGCAACAACAGCCACAGGGGCAGCGACGACGGCAACAACAGCATCAGGCACAGCAGTCACCGCGAAGAATGATGCCGTTACTGCAAGAGATGTTGCGGTTGCTGCGGCAGCTAGTGTAAACCTTGGGCCGCTCGGAATTGGTTTACCAAATCAATCGGATATACAGAACTTTGACTGGCAGAGTTTCGCATTCACATCAGGGGCGAATTACGTCACCGGTTACAATACTTGGGTAAACCCACCGGCCGGAGTGACTTATAACGCTGGTACTCGCGTAAGCATTCGAGTGATTTATATTTCTAATATCGCCGCTGGGCCACGCATGGGATTGGAGTTAACACCAGATACTGGGTCAGCGGCTAACTTTAAAGTTTATAAGTTGCTGTGTGTAGGGGCAGCCGGTTCAAGGGTATTTACTTTTAATCAAGATTGGAACTCAGCCAACCCTATCCCAATTTCTGGCGGGGGTACTGGCGCTAATACTTTAGCCGGCGCTCAATCAGCGCTAGGAATAGTTGCTGATGCCTTTGGTGCCGCGCAGGTAGCTAGCACGCCGTGGAATGCTCTTACACTCCAAAACGGATGGGTAGTTCTTAGTGCTGCGGGGTATCGAGCAGCATATCGTAAAGTATTGGGAATGCTACAGCTCGATATATCGGTTCAGAATGGGCCAACAGCTGACGGAACATTAGTCGCAACACTGCCGGAGGGTTTTAGACCTTTAGTCCATGATATACAAATGCTGGTTTGGGGCCCATCTTCTTCGCTTTCGTCACCACCTCGGCTTGTAGTTGAGCTAAATGGAGCCATTAAGATATACGGCATTAACTCGGCCATATTCTTCATTACAACGTTATTACCAATTCAATAAGGGACGAATAAATGATTATTATAAATATTTTGTCCGAAGAAGGTTTCTACGTTAATGATTTTATCGTTGGAGAATCTGGAAATATTCTCCCGGATAATTGGACGTCTGATTTAGTGGGAAACGGTTACTACAAGGCGCAATATCAGAACGCGACTGCAAATGAAGACACTGGCGAGTGGTTGGGTGGTAAATGGGTTGAAACTAGTGGCCCATCCCTTGAAGATATTGAGAATGCAAGAGAGTCGCTTATTGCCGCAGCCAATCTTGAGAAAGCATCACTCATGTCTCATGCATCTGACATGATAGGCGCATTGTCAGATGAAATTGAAGGGCTGGAAGATAGCGATGATGTTGTACCGGATAAACTGCGCACTGATTTGAAAGCATGGAAACAGTATCGTGTAAAAGTGAAGAACATCGATGTTTCCCTGGTGCCAGATCTTGAGTGGCCGATTGCGCCGGAGTGATTTGGATAATTTGGCAGGGATGCCTGTTGAGGTGGGGTGACATATTAGTGACGCATCTATAGTGTCGAAGAAGTGTCACTGGTATGTCACTGTTAGCCATAATGTCGCTTGTGAATGCAGATTAGGCCAGTATTTACAATGAGTTATATATACTACGACGTTCTTCTAAGCCGTAGGTCACAGGTTCGAATCCTGTAGGGCGTACCATCTATACCTCTTCTAACGTCTATCTAAGTCTACTAATCCCTTATATAATCAGCCTCTCTGACAATTCCTAGCATCCCAACGTCTACCTACATCCACTGCAATCAACAACAAAGTGGGGGTACTATTGGGGGTATGTCTAGGTTCAATGAAGTGAGATACCCCCACATGAAACTGAACGCCCGACAGGTCGATACTGCAAAGCCAAAAGAGAAGCCCTATAAGCTATCTGATGGAGGTGGATTATTTTTGTTAGTAAAAACTACTGGTTCACGTTGTTGGCGGCTGAAGTATCGGATCGCCGGTAAAGAAAAATTGCTAGCATTTGGGGTCTATCCTGATATCACTCTTGCTGAAGCCAGAGCAAAAAGAGATGAGGCAAAGCGTATACTTGCAGTGGGCGGCGACCCAGGTGAAGAAAAAAAAGTAGAAAAACAAACCAGAAAAGTCAGCATTGATAACACGTTCGAAGCTCTAGCCAGAGAATGGCATGCCTACAAAAGGCCCAATTGGTCTAAAGGTTATGCTGATGATTTAATGGAGTCGTTCGAAAAAGACATATTCCCTTACGTTGGTAAACGTCCAATTGCCGAAATCAAGCCTCTAGAAATTCTCGAAACCCTACGTAAGTTAGAAAAGCGTGGCGTCCTCGATAAAATGCGTAAGATCCGTCAGGCATGCAGCCAAACTTTCCGTTATGCAATCGTAACTGGCAGAGCAGAGAACAATCCAGCAAGTGAACTAGCTGGCGCTCTGGCGGTTCAGAAGCACACGCATTACCCCCACCTCTTAGCGAACGAACTTCCCACATACCTTAATGCTCTCAATGCCTATAGCGGCAGTACAGTCACTCGAATAGCAACACGGCTACTTATGCTTACTGGTGTTCGTACAACTGAACTACGGGCTGCTGAGTGGCTAGAATTTGACTTGGACAAAGCCGTCTGGGAAGTTCCCACCGCCAGAATGAAAATGCGTCGTCCTCACTTGGTTCCCTTGTCAGAGCAAGTTTTGGCATTACTACGTCAATTACATGAGATTACTGGGCGATTTAAACTGGTATTCCCCGGTCGTAATGACAGCTTAAAGCCAATGAGCGAAGCCAGTATTAATCAGGTCATAAAACGTATTGGTTATCATGGTAAAGCCACTGGTCACGGTTTTAGGCACACTATGAGTACATTTTGCATGAACAGGGGTTTAATACTGCGTGGATAGAAACACAGTTGGCACACGTGGATAAAAACAGCATTCGTGGTACTTACAATCATGCCCAGTATCTGGATGGCCGCAGGGAAATGCTTCAGTGGTATGCCGACTATATGGATAGCCTGGAACGTCAGTCAAAAGCTTAGTGATTAGGTAAAATTCTTCCGTGAGGAATAAAAAAGGGTCGGTTCAGTAGGTTCAGTCGGTTCAATATTTTAGTTTGTTGATTTATAAGTTAATTAATTCATTTTTTGAACCGACCCTGAACCGACTTTAGGCCGTTTGAACCGACACTAATCGCGTTATCTCCCGAAAATCTGGCTTTTCCTCAGCTAAATCATCCTAAATCTGCCATCGTTCAGCCGAAATTGTTCACTACAGTTTGATGTGAAAATGTGAAGTGATGCTGCGCATGGGGAGGGTGGATGCTGGACGAGTATACAGTGGTGATTTATAGTAGACCTCAAGAGAATAAGGCTATGCCTAGTCCAGAAAACAAGTACATACCTGCTGACTGGCAAAATCTCTAAC
>NZ_JAZGQE010000126.1:0-15006 GCF_048593885.1 Yersinia sp. 1252 StPb PI
GCCGCCTGATAATCTGTTTCCAGATCCGATTCCGCACTGCTTTGCTCGGCTAATTCTCGCGACATTTCCACATGACGATACTGCTCAGTCACCAATTGCTTGCGGCTGGTCAGCAAGTCACGGCGCAATACCAATGCGCCATCAAGATGGATCCGCCGCTCATTGGCATGACGCATATAGTCAGCAGCAACGTAGGACGTTGCCTCTGAAATCAGATGCTTAAACAAATCACGATCAGATTGAGTGACACGAATAGCCTCAAGGGTCATACGGTTTTCACGCAATGCCGCTTCCATATCCTGGAAGGCTTTGCGCACGCCGCTGTTTTCTGGCAATAAGTAATCACGCAGTGAGCGGGTAATCGCACTGGAAATACCACCGTACAACGATGCTTCTATCAAACGGTAAAATTTGCTGCGATCGGCAGAAGAGCGTAAACGCTTTGGAATCACACCCAAATCAAACATCAGCGAGTGGTAGTCAGTGATGGAGTTAAATTGCTTGAACTGCACCCCTTCCATTGCTTCGACGCGCTCTTTCAGCTCTTGTAATGACAGGACGCGCGCCTGACGCTCACCCACCACCTCGGTAAGAATCTGGGTAGGTTGGATAGCCGTCGGCAGCCCCTGAATGGTGAAAGGCTTAATATCAACCTTGCGGTCACGCCCTGCCACTTGTTGCAACCGCACCCCGACAACCACACGTTGGTGGCGGGAGTTGACGACATCCAGCGTTGAATAACAGACCCCGGCCCGCAATTTGCCGTGCAGACCTTTATCACGGGAACCACTGGTAGCACCGGCTTCGGTGGTGTTACGAAAGTGCAGCAGTGTCAGGTCAGGAATCAGTGCTGTAACGAAAGCGGCCATAGTGGTGGATTTACCCGCACCATTGCCGCCAGATAAGGTGGTTACCAGCTCATCAAGATCGAATGTCCGGGCAAAAAAACCATTCCAGTTAACCAAGGTCAGCGAGCGAAATTTACCGCGTTCAATCATTCCTGTTCATCCTCTGCACTGTCCGCTGCATTACCCATGGTGATGTCAGTTTCATCGCTTTCATCATGGAGTGACAGACTGTTTTCCACCGCCATGGCCTCGCCATCACGGATCATGCGTAACTGGGCTTCCCGTGGGTCATCGCCGCTACGCACATCAGCACCAAAGCGGAATACCGCTTCAGTGATACGAAACTTGCTGCTGTCATTGCCCATAAAGTAGATCATACCCAACCGACGCAGCCGGTTAAGTGACGTTCTTACTTTTTCCTGCAACTTCTGCTTATCCAAATCCGACCCGGTTGAGCGCTGGTTAACAAACTTCAGCAATTTGCTCTCATCGGCCAGACTTAGCAGCTCTTCGTATAATTCGTGCTGCGCGAAAATGCCTTCATGGGCCAAACGTTCAGGGCTGAGATACAGATAACAAAGGATCTTGCCAACCATCATATCCAGCTCAGATAGCACCGAGCGTGGAATCAGCGTGGTAGAACGGGGGCGCAGATAGAAGAAACCTTCCGGTGCACGGATTAACTCCACGTTATAACGGGTATAAAACTCTTCCAGTTGCTCCTGAAAATCCATCAGGAAAGCATGATTATCCAGTTCATCAATCCCGATATGACGACCGGCACGTAACTGGCTGTCAAGTGCTGGAAACAGTGAGTTGGCCAATGCCTGAGCCAGTTTAACGGGCATTACTACTTCAATATTTGTTGATGACATGTGCCTGCACCTTGGCTCCGTAATCATTGATTGCCAACCATTCTGCTGGTAACCCTGAGAAATCGGCTTCGGCCACACCAAGGCGAACTGCCTGGTCGACCAGGATACGAGCCACGTCGAAATGACGAGCACGCGGATATTGCGCGAGGTAGTCGCGCATCACTTCCCCCAGATTAAGTGGCATCTTTTGTTGCTGGTATACCAACAACGCCTGCTCAATCAGGGCGGCTAATTGCTCACGGATCTCATTAAATTCTTCAAATTCCAGATCCGGTGGCAGCTCCCCGGTAACTTCCTCACTGCGCAACGCCAGTTCTTCATCGCGCATATCCAGCAAGCGATCAGCGTTGGCATAGGTGAGAGTCCATGGGCTATCAAAATAATTCTGCACTGACTGGCGCAAGCGTTGGGCAAAGACACGGTTTTTATCCATATCAATCGCAGTACGGATAAACTTATGCACGTGGCGGTCATAGCCGATCCACAGATCAATCGCTTGTTGGCCCCAACTGATAATGCGGTCAAGTTTACTTTGTAAATCAAAGACCAACTTATCCACCAGATCCAGACCCGCATTGCCGATAGTGGCTTCTTGAATACGTAACAGGTTAGCCTGAAGTTTATCACCTGCCGCTTCCAGCGTATCTTGTAATTCACGCAGTGTGCCGGAGGTTTCTGACAACAGCATTTCACAACTGGCAATAGCCGCCCGCCAATCCTGATTCAGCAACGCGGCGATATCTTCCTTCACACTATGTTGCTGCTCGTCCATCAAGCGTTGCGTCATATCAATGCTGTCGAAAATTTCAGCAACTGAATATTTTAGCGGGGCAAAAACATTACGATGCCAGTGGAATTCATCGCCCCCCTCTTCGGCCGCTTCGGCCGCCCGTTGTAGCTCTTGTGCGACAATCGATAACTGCATTGACAGGCGCAGGGTGGAGAATTCGCGCTGCCGGATATAGTAGTCAGTGATACCAATGCCTAACGGCGTCAGGCGGTAAATGGCATTACCATCGGCAATTTCACTGGTAAAACGGTTGAGTAACCGCTGGCGCACCATGTCATTGATAGCATTATTCGCGCGCACGGCCACGGTTTCATGGGTCTGCTCAAAACCTTTACAGACGTGGCGAAATGCATCAACTAACTCCCCTTCACTCATTTCGCCATCCAGCCGCTCACCGTTTAACGTGGCAATAGCCAAAAGAAAGGCCAAACGATCTGTGGGCAGAGTAATCGAAAAGTCATTTTTCCGCGCCCAGGCGACCAGTTCGGGTACTGTCTGGGAAAAGTCACTCATAATGGGTCCTTCAGATTTGGCTTAAACGCCGAGACATGCACGTAGCGCCCCAGGCTGATAAAGGGCTCCTGCCGGCAATAGCGCTGTTCCAACGCCAATAATTCAGCAAACTCATCAACTTGTTGCTGTTTATTTTTCATGTAATCGTGAAACACCCGTACTCCCGTCTTACCGCTAATGGATAAACCCATTTGCTCAAGCCAACCATATACCGTTGGTGGATCTAAAGGGTATTGCGGCGATAGCGAACGCTGCCTACGCCTTTTTACACCCGGTAACGCCAACTGAAAGTTACCCAATACCGCATTACGCATCACCAATCCATTGGCATTGAAAAACATCAATGAGAGCGCGCCGCCGGGAGTCAACGCATTAAAGAGTATTTGCAGAACGTGTTGAGGCTCTGCAATCCATTCTAAAACCGCATGGAACAATATCAGATCAACCGGCTGTTCTAAATGTTGGGTGATGTCCTGAGCCGCACTTTGTACAAATTGCATGTTGTGGCTCACACCTTTTTCCAAGGCAGCGGCTTTCGCGCGCTGGATCATCTCCGCTGACAGGTCACATAATAGGACCTGATGGCCTAATGCCGCCAGTTGGCAAGCCATATGCCCTTCGCCACCGCCCGCATCTAAAATCCGCAACGGGCGTGGTGGCAGCTGCGCTAACAGCCCGCTGATATCTTGCCAAACCACCGCCTGACGAATCATTCCCTTCGTCGTACCATAGATATTGCGGGAAAACTTCTCAGCAATGTCATCGAAATTGCGATCCTGCATGAACAACTGCTCCGCTATCACTATTGATTTGCCGCCCTTGCTTGATAGAACCTCGCAAATCAATAGCCACAGTAAAAAGAATGCCTACCAACCTGCTATTTTGGCACAGCCTGACTTAGAATAAATCCTCTTGGCCTGTAATCAGCGCCAAATGCCGGTTTTTCAGCCAAAAGGGCCCTATTTTTATGCTTTTCACCTTAAAAAAGTTTGTTGGCGGCTTATTAATGCCCCTGCCCTTGTTACTCATCATCATGGGGCTGGCACTCATTTTATTGTGGTTTACCCGCTGGCAGAAAAGTGGCAAAACACTTTTTGCGTTGAGTTGGCTGGTATTATTGCTTATTAGCCTGCAACCTGTCGCTGACCGCCTGCTATTGCCACTGGAAAAGTCATACGCGACTTATCAGGGAAACGACCCGGTAGATTACATTGTTGTGCTCGGTGGCGGCTACACGTTTAATCCGAATTGGGCACCAAGCGCCAATTTATTCGCAAATAGCCTGCCAAGAGTCACTGAGGGTGTCAGGTTGTATCGTGCACATCCTAACGCAAAAATGGTTTTTACTGGCAGTGCGGGTCCGAACAACCAAAGCAGTGCAACAACAGCAGCTCAGGTGGCAGAAAGCTTAGGTGTTCCGGTGGCGAATATTATTGCGTTAGAGCAACCGAAAGATACCGTTGAAGAAGCCGCGGCGGTGGCCATTCTGGTGGGTGATAAACCATTTCTGCTGGTCACCTCGGCAAATCATCTGCCCCGAGCGATTAAATTCTTTACCGCCATTGGGTTACATCCAATCCCCGCGCCTGCAAATCAGTTAGCCATCACTACACCGTTGCATAGCTGGGAGCGTGCTATTCCAGCAGCGGCTTATTTAGGCCACACCGAACGTGCCTGGTATGAAACATTGGGGCTGTTGTGGCAAAAATTAAGCGGGGATAGCAAGGGTGAATAAATTAGTTTAACCAAGGGATGAGTTGCCGGGCGGCATTATCAAATACAGCACGATCCAGATTCCCGGTATGGATAAAGCGAGCCACCAGTTCCCAAAGGGTATAGAGCCATCGGCGGGCAACAAAGGATTCAGAGACCGGTGCTTTATTGAGATAACGATAGAATAGCTGACTAGGCATGCCCTCTTCGCTGAGGCGGAACAAGTCATACTCTCGTGGAGCCCACAACATCGGGCCTGGATTAAGCATCGCTAGCAACTGATCGCTGCGCGCATCTTTTAACATACTGCGAAGAGTCAGATTGCCGTGCACCAGCACTGAGCTGTCATCAAAACCGGCAAAAAGTGCCGTTAATGACGCCTTCGCACGGTAAAGTATCGCACGGTCTTCCAATGTCATAACCGGTGAATTCATATTAGACAAGGTCGCCCACAACACTTCAACTCGTTGCTGATACCAACTGAACCAATCATTTTCCTGGGTGCTATCAACATTACCCACACAACCGTGGCTATCAATGCGATGCCATGCCAGTACACCTTCAACTATCTGATCCATCAAAGCATCCCAGCGTTCCCCCGTCCGAGTCGGTGCCTCCACCGAAACACCACGTAAACGCTCCATCAACAGAATTTCTTTATACGGGGATTGGTGGGTCATCACCAGTCCGTACACGGTGGGTAACCGGATATCGCCTTCCCGAGCCAGCATGGAAAGTTTATACGCCTCTTGCTGTGCTATCCCCTGACAAACATAGCTCTTCGCCAGTAATGGGATTGCCTGCCCCTGCTGGTTATACATCGCGTACAGGTGGGCATAGGGCTGCTCGCTGATACGTTCGAGGCGGGTGATAGATTCCCCGAGCACCACACTTAATTCAGCTTTCAGTTGTTCCATTATGCTCAGTCCAATTATCTGGCGAAATTGATGGTTCATAATGGGATGACGGGCGGGAGATTTCCAGAATGCAGATCAACTATTATTGATAATAAAAATCAAACTATCGGATACAAAGTAAAAACGCCAGGCCCAATTGGGCCTGGCGCAAACAGTTCGGTGCCCGTAATGGTTACTGATGAAGCATGATAGCGCGCACCCGATCCAGATCAGCCTGAGTATCAACCCCAACCGTGGGTATCGCTTTTGCTACCGCGACGTGGATCTTTTCGCCATACCACAGTACTCGAAGTTGCTCTAATAGCTCGATTTGTTCGAGTTTGCTCGGTGCCCAATTAACATAACGGCGGATAAAACCTGCACGATAAGCATAAATACCAATATGGCGTAAGAAACAATCACCGATAGTCTCTTTTGACTGAGCAAAACGCTCTCTTTCCCATGGGATCGCCGCGCGGGAGAAATAGAGCGCGTAGCCTTGCTCATCCATCACCACTTTAACCGCATTAGGGTTAAATGCTTCTTCGCTACTTTCAATCGGCACCGCTAATGTTGCCATGCCAGCACGACAAGCGGCCAGATTATCAGCCACCTGACGGATAATTACCGGGGGTATCAGAGGTTCATCCCCTTGGACATTTACGATAATATCATCATCGGCAAAACCATAGAGTTCAATGACTTCGGCTAAGCGCTCGGTGCCAGATTGATGATCGGCACGGGTCATACATACCTCACCACCGGCGGCCTCAACGGCTCTCACCACCTCAGGATGATCTGTTGCCACAATCACCCGTGACGCGCCCGATGCCTTTGCTCGTTCCATCACATGAACTACCATCGGTTTGCCCGCAATATCAGCCAATGGCTTGCCGGGTAACCGGGTTGAAGCATATCGAGCGGGAATTATAGCGATGAAACTCATGCGTGCTTCTCATCAATTGACAGTGGGCGGGCTTCATTCTCCAACAATACCGGAATGCCATCGCGCACCGGGTAAGCCAGATTGTCGGCTTTACATACCAATTCAAGGTTTTCTTTATTGAAATACAACTTGCCGTTGCAAACCGGACAGGCAACGATTTCGAGTAAACGGTGGTCCATACATCCTCCAGAATGGAGTTTAGCCAGCAGGAAAGTGCTCGAGGATACCATATCTGCTGAAGCAGGTTAACTGTACCGATGCTGCCTGCGCTATCAGCGATTAATAACAAGGAGTTATGTTAATTAGCAACTACATAAGTAAATATAGATAGCTATCTCGTGGGATAAATGCTGGTTTTGTTATTGATATGTTGAATAGCGAGGAGTAGAATTTTGTGACTCACATCACATAAATAGGCATATCGAGTAAGAGATGAAAGTATTCCATAAAATTATTGCGCTGTTTGCTAACTTCAGCAACTAAGCCGCATAAAAACAAATAGAAGCACCTGCAAAAGCTGCCCGGCGACAAAACAACCTGTCGAATAGAGGCCAAAAATACCCAAGGGTATAAATACAAACGGCTACCAAAAGGTAGCCGTTTGCTTAGAAAACGAGTTGATCGTCGTCGTATACTTAGAAAGCGATCACATCTGCTGCTGACGGCCCGTGAATACTACGATAAGTAGAGAATTCAACGTCCTGCCCTTCACTGAGTGATTTATTTTTGGTGTTGGCGATAGCCGTCTTGCTGACATACACATCCAAACTACCATCGTGTGGCGAGATGAAACCGTAACCTTCTGATTGGTTGAACCATTTCACGCGACCCATTTTTAACGTCATAATAAATTTCCTTTTACTGGGCATCCTAACAACTCATTTTTATTTATTGTTTAGATGCAGTTGCCCATCCTAAAGTTTTCTGATTAAACCTCTATGAGCTTGATTTTATGAAAAAACCCGCATAAGTGCGGGCTTTAGAATTTTGCTATCCAGATCGATGATTAGCACATCGGCATCATCACTTTCTAAGATAATCTAAACATTATTTCTCTTAAATTATAGAGCAACAACGTTTGTAGCAGCCGGCCCGCGCGGGCTGTCTTGGATGGTATACTCAACACGCTGGCCTTCAGCCAAGGTTTTGAAACCATCAGTTGCGATCGCGGAGAAATGAACAAACACATCTTTACCGCCATCATGCTGTTCAATAAAACCAAAACCTTTGCTTTCGTTGAACCACTTAACCTGACCTGTCTTCTTAGACATAAACTTCACCTTCAACTTCTACTTTCAAATAACATTAAATCTGCCATAAGGCACTCGCGCTATGAGTAATAGCGGGCCTGCATCAGAACATTACTTATGGGAGTTACTATCAGAGATACTGGAAGGTTCGTCTTTGGAGCGGCATCAACAAGATAACGTCTGGGAGGAACTGCTTTACTTTAGTCTCGAACACTCTTACACATAAATAGGTCTGTAGCACAGGCCAGCGGCTATTAACTCATAAAATACCATGCCGCGCAACTATTTTATCTGGGAAGGTCGGTCAGTAAGTAGCATCAATGGGATGCCACGCATAAAAAACCAATATTCTCCACTGCTTACCCCATTATTTATCGATATCAATCTAGACTAAAAACTGAATAAGCATGAAGGAGCTATCCGATTATGACTCACCCACCGTTTGTCCATCCCGATGAGATTCGCGCCAGATTCTCCAGTGCCATGTCGGATATGTATCAGGATGAAGTACCGCTATACGGAGCCTTGTTACAACTGGTTGCTGATATCAACAACCAAACTATGGGTCAGCAACCGGAACTTACCCGCCATTTACGCCAGACCGGAGAGATTGAGCGCCTGAACATGGAGCGACACGGTGCTATCCGAGTGGGAACCGCCGCTGAACTTGCGACCCTGCGCCGCCTGTTTGCGGTGATGGGTATGCTGCCTGTTGGTTATTATGACCTGGCCCCGGCTGGGGTTCCGGTTCACTCGACGGCATTCCGCGCTGTCCATGAAGCTTCGCTGCAAACCTGCCCATTTAGAATTTTCACCTCATTATTGCGCCTTGAATTAATTGAACAACCAGAGCTGCGGCAACAAGCTGCCGATATTCTGGCAAAAAGAGTGATATTTACCCCACGGGCTATCGAACTAATTACTCAGCATGAAATTTCTGGCGGGCTGACCAGCAATGAAGCCGATGACTTTATTGCTCAGTCATTAGAGACATTCCGCTGGCATAATCAAGCGACAGTAAGTGCTGATGTTTACCAACAACTGCACGATCAGCATCGTTTAATTGCCGATGTGGTGGCTTTCAAAGGACCCCATATTAACCACCTAACGCCACGAACGTTGCATATCGATGCCGTACAAATTGCGATGCCAGAACATCAGATTACCCCTAAAGCGGTGATCGAAGGGCCACCTCCGCGCCGCTGTCCAATATTATTACGGCAAACCAGCTTTAAAGCCCTTGAGGAACAGGTTTCGTTTGTCGCAACAGATGGTCGACTCATTCAAGGGCATCACACCGCCCGTTTTGGTGAAATAGAACAACGGGGGGCAGCGCTGACAGCGAAGGGGCGTAATCTCTATGACTGCCTGCTACAGGCGGCACAAGATCAACTACAGGTTCCCGTGAATGAAAAAAATGCCCTGCAATACATGGCGATTCTCAAAGAGAAATTTAGCCAGTTCCCAGATGACTACCCGACAATGCGCGCTGAACAGCTCGCTTTCTTTCGCTATTTCCCTACCGAGAGAGGGCTAAGTACCCTTACTGAATCAATGCAAAACCTGACATTAGACCAATTGATTGACGGGGAATTTATCCAATATGAGCCTTTAGTTTATGAGGATTTTCTCCCCGTCAGCGCAGCAGGTATTTTTCAATCAAATTTAGGGGATAGTGGTCACAGCCAGTTTGCGGGGCACTCCAGCAAGCAGGATTTCCAGCTGGCGCTGGGAGCCACGGTAATTGATGAACTACAGCTATATGAAGAAACCCAGCAGCGCTCAATTGTGGCGTGCGCGGCATCCCTCAAGCTAACACTGCTGAGTCTATAAAGTGGGCTACCTGGCGTGGCGTGATAATGCCTGAATGTTCAACAGCAATTGTTCAGCCTGATCCGGCGGTAACTGTGCATCTACCGGCAGGTACCACCAATTAGGCTGAGCAAAAGCCCGGCACTTGACTGCATCTTTTTCAGTCATCAATAATATTTGCGGGCCACTCGTTAGCGGACTAAGTTGTGCTAATGAATAATCCTGATGGTCAGCAAAAGCATGCTTACTCTTAGGCTCAATACCCAGTAAATTCAAGGTGGTAAAGAACCGAGGAGGATGGCCAATACCCGCCATTGCAACGACATGCTGGAGTTGCTGTGCGGGCAATCGCTCACCGCTAACCAGATTGACTGCCTGCCGCGCCACCAACTGCATCGGTATTTCTCCGCTGGCGGCAATACCACCATTGGTGATTACCGCATCCACTGAGTGCAAACGCCCCGCCCGTTCACGCATCGGGCCTGCCGGTAACCACCAACCATTACCGAAACGACGCACACCATCGATCACCACCAGCTCAAAATCACGCTGTAGCGCATAATGTTGCAATCCATCGTCGGTGATGATGAAGTCCAAAGTGTGAGCTTTTAGTAACGCTTTGATGGCATCTGAGCGCGTTGGTGAGACAGCGACCGGTGCCTGAGTACGCTGATATATCAGAACCGGCTCATCACCTGCCTGCACCGTGGATGTCTCATTGGATAGCAGTAGCGGATACACCGTAGATTTGCCCCCGTAGCCACGAGACACCACCCCAACACGGTAACCCCGTAGTTGTAGCTGTTCCACCAACCAGATAACGACCGGTGTCTTACCATTTCCGCCAGCAGTAAGGTTGCCGACAATAACCACCGGGACCGGTGAGCGCCAGGCAGAACGCCAGCCAAGTGAGTAACTGGCCCGGATAAGTGCTGTGACCGCACCGTATAACCAAGATAGTGGCAGCAGTAACAGATACAGCCGAGACCGCCCAGACCAGATACGCTCAATCATTGGCCAAACTGCATACGATTAAGTTGGGCATAGGCACCATGTTGCGCCAACAACTCTGCATGTACACCACGCTCGACAATGCGCCCCTCTTCAATGACCAAAATTTCATCGGCTTTTTCAATCGTAGATAAGCGATGGGCAATAACCAGTGAAGTACGGTTTTTCTGCAACTCATCCAATGCGGACTGAATCGCCCGTTCAGATTCAGTATCCAGCGCTGAGGTAGCTTCATCCAGAATCAGTATCGGGCAATCGCGCAATAACGCACGAGCGATAGCGATACGCTGACGCTGCCCACCTGAGAGCATCACACCGTTCTCGCCAATAACAGTATCAAGGCCAAATTCCATTTTATTGATAAAGTCCATGGCATATGCCATTCGGGCGGCTTCTTCGATTTCAGCGCGGCTATAGTGCTCGTCACGGGCATAAGCGATATTATTGGCAACCGTATCATTGAACAGATGAACATTTTGCGACACCAAGGCGACTTGGTTTCGCAAGGCACCAAGCCGATAATCTCGCAAATCGTGCCCGTCCATCAAGATACTGCCTTCGCTGACATCATAAAACCGGGTCAGTAAATTGGCGATAGTTGACTTACCTGAGCCTGAACGCCCTACCAATGCCACGGTCTTACCCGCTTCAATGTGCATATTGATATCATTCAGTGCTGGGGTGTCTTTGCCTGGGTAGTAGAACGTGACATGGCGGAATTCTATTTCACCTTTAGCCCGCTCAACTTCCAGTTTCCCCTCGTCTTTTTCCTGTTCCATATCCAGAATAGCAAATAGCGTCTGACAAGCTGCCATCCCACGCTGGAACTGTGCATTCACATTGGTAAGGGACTTCAACGGGCGCATCAGAGCAATCATTGCCGAGAACACCACAGTGATGGTACCCGCTGTCAGGGTTTCCATCACACTTGGGAAACTTGCCGCATACAGCACAAACGCCAACGCAAATGAAGCAATCAACTGAATGATGGGATCAGAAATGGAAGAAGCAGAAACCAGCTTCATCCCCTGCTGACGCATGCGATTACTGACGGTATCAAAACGCTCGGTTTCAACTTTCTGGCCACCAAAGATCAACACTTCTTTGTGCCCTTTCAGCATTTGCTCTGCACTGGTGGTCACTTCTCCCATGGTGCTTTGCATATTTTTACTGATATTACGAAAACGCTTAGAGACTAACCGGATAGAAACAGAAACAATCGGTGCAATGACGATTAAAATCAGCGACAACTGCCAGCTGTAATAAAACATCATGATAAACAAACCGATAATAGAGGCCCCTTCACGCACCACTGTAACCAATGCGCCAGAAGACGATGCCGCTACCTGCTCAGAATCATAGGTAATACGGGACAACAACGTGCCAGTCGATTGCTGGTCAAAGAAGGATACCGGCATCCCCATCATATGGCTAAATAAGCGGCGGCGGATGAACATCACGACTTGACCAGAGACCCATGAGATACAATAGCTAGAAATAAAGCCGGTTATTCCACGAACCACCATCAAACCGATAACAGCCAACGGCATCCATTTTAAAATTGAGCTATTCGCTTTACCAAAACCATCATCGAGCAAAGGTTTTAGTAACGACAGCATAAACGTGTCACTGGCGGCATTAAGGATTAATGCTATCGCCGCGACAACAAGACCGGTCTTATAAGGAGAGATCATTGGCCAGAGGCGACGGAACGTCTGCCATGTGGATAGATCTTTATCATTCATCATGCAAATACCAGCACCAGAAGAAATAGCGGCCCATTCTACTCATTATGGCCTCCAACGCCAAACCGCTGGTGATACCAACGTGGCATTATTTGTTCCCGATAGCCCCTAATTTGCCAACTATCGCTGTAAAAATACACAGTTAGCTGCCCGGATACCGAGGTATCACGCCAAATAATGCTATTTTTTTGATAGCGTTTAATCACTTTTTTAGCTGGCAGGTGCCATTGGTTATAGCGTGCAGCGGAAGCAAAAGCCAATTCTGGCTTCACTGCCCGCAAAAATGGGCCGGTTGAAGAGGTATTGCTGCCATGGTGGGGAACTTGCAGCAATGTTGAGGCTAGCTTAGTACGATAATTTTTAACTAACTGTCGCTCTCCCCGTGTTTCAAGGTCGCCCGTCAATAACAGACTGTGTTTGCCATCATCAATGCGAATAACACATGAGTCATCATTTTGGGCGTTAATCACCTGAGTTCTCGGCCATAAAACGTCAAAATTTAAATTTTGCCATTGCCATTTCACGCCTTGCTGACAGGGCAAACCCGCTATCGGACCAGTTAAGGAGAAAGGTGCACGGACTTTCGCCTGCGGGAATGCCGCCTTTAACTCAGCTAGCCCTCCGGTGTGATCAAGATGATCATGGCTAAGGATAATTTGCTCAACCACAATGCCCCGCCAACGTAAATAAGGGAGAATAACCGCGGCTGCCATGCTACTGGTGTGCCAACGATTGCCCGTATCAAAGATAATTGCTTTCCCTGCACGTTCTATCACTATTGCCAGACCGTGCCCAATATCCAACATATCAACGCGCCAGCGATAATCATCACGCCGCTGAGTGAATAACACCAAATTGACACACAGGACTATCACCCCAATTGGATAGCTTCGCCACCACTGAAAACGCCAAATAAGTATTGCCAGCCACCCCGCATAAGCCACAGCAACGGATGCTAACCCAGTATGCAACCAACCGGTTTTTAGGTGATTGAGTGGCCAGAGTACCGCGCAAAGCGATATATCGGCCAAGAACCAAAACAGGCCAGCTACGGTAGGCAATGGTATGCAGGCCAAGGCCAACAATACGCAAGGCACAGTAAGCAGGGATATGATAGGCACTGCCCACAAATTTGCAGCGATAGAAAACAAGCTGACGCCATGAAATAGGCCTATCTGTAGTGGCATCAATAGTAGCATCATACCAAATTGCAAATGGAACCAGCGGATAGTCAGCCCAAACCATCCGCCCCTAAAACGCTGAGTAATTGGCACCCAATAGAACCAACATATCAGACTGAATACAGCCAGACAGGAGAGCCAAAAACTGTCTGATAGTACCGCCAGTGGTTCACTGAGTAATATTAGCGCCAACACCCAGAGCCACACTTGCCAGGCGCTGCATAAAATACCGAACAACCTCAGCAGTAACCATAGGGTTAATGCTATAGCCGCCCTCATCGCGGGTGGATTCGCGCCCGCCAACCAAACATAAACCATTGCCACAAACCAGCCAATCAGCAGCGGGAACACGGGACCGACCCAACTAACAGGTAGAAATAACTGGATCCCACGAGCCAGTATCCCGCCAAACAGCGCCGCTAGCCCGATGTGCAAACCCGATATCGCCATCAGGTGCGCCGTTCCGGTATTACGAAAAAGCGCCCACTGGTGTGTGTTCAACTGTTCTCTTTCACCAAAAGCTAAAGCTAGCAGTATCTGCCGCTGGTCATACTGCTGTAGCTGTTGTTCAATAACACTGATGGCCCGTTGGCGGAGATTACAATGGGCATCACGCAATTCAGCCTTAATCACTCGCCCTTGCAATGGACGCTGGTTGGCTATAGCCCAGCGTTGGCTATCAAAACCCCCTTCATTGAGTAAGCTATGCACCGCCCGCATTCGTAGCTTCAACGCCCATTGCTGCCCAGCACAATAGCGCTCAAGCTTCTCCGGCCACTTTACTGATACTGCAATCGGTGGAAATACTCTTTGCCCATTAACTTGCTGAATGCCCAACAGGACCTTATTCCCTTCTCCCCATGTCAGATAGGCATTCTTTATAGTGGCGATAACTTGCTGCTCACCTTGAGTTAACGCCTCAATTTGCATTAATACCCTATTTCCGTGCCAACTTCCCCACGCAAAGCTGATGATGACTAATGCCACACATTGCCAGTAGATACGCCCACTTAACCATACCAGTCCCCCCAACCCTAGCAGCCCCACAGTGATGAGAGTTCCTGGCAACTGAGGTAGAAAAATAAGGGGTAAGAAGCCAGTGGCAATAGCGGCCGCAGCATGATCGATTGATAAAGTGATAAGAAGCCATCCCTTGTATTACTGCCAGATAGCCTCATTGCCATCCGCTTGCCTCATCGTGAATATGCTGATTTTCTCTGTTGATGGATGATGTAGCCAGTACAAAAAGTGGAAGTTCAGAGCGGCTTCGCGAATAGTTTTATCTTGTTACATAGCTAACAACGCCTGTGCGGGATGTATCGAAAATAAAGCTGAGCTTATTACAGGTAAAAGGGAGATAGAGATAGAGATAGAGATAGAGATAGAGATAGAGATAGAGATAGAGATAGAGATAGAGATAGAGATA
>NZ_JAZGQE010000127.1:0-14990 GCF_048593885.1 Yersinia sp. 1252 StPb PI
TAAATTATCTTATTAAAAATACAAAAACAAATGAGGATACTATAGATGCGATAAATATAGAGATGCCGATCAGTATATCAGTCATGATATTATCTGGTATGTTAAATTCAGAAATAGCAAAAAACTATCTATTAGTAATAAAACTGTTTCCATACACAGAAGGAATATTTATGCCAAGTATCAAACAGACAGTTTGATTAAACTTTATTTAAAACTAAAATAGCCTACAGTTTTATACGTGATAGTTATGATTAACATCAGCGGTGTGGCGGATTTGAATAGTAAGAAATACTAAAATGTCAACACAGTTATAGGAGTGGAAAAATAACGAGTCGCCACTCACCGATCTCATTGTCTCCTGTTTCTATTATTTGCTAAAAAATGAATTTTCCTACAAAAAAATCACAGGGATCCCAATGTGTTTATATTGCTACTTTATACGGAATAGTTAAATTTATTTAGCTGGCAATAGTTAATTATAAATTTTTAAGTTATGCCAGCGTTTATTTAAGTTCCCCTGCATTGATTGACAGATGGATTAATCATATCAATCAATAGGGCAAAGCGTCGTGTTTACACGTCCCTTATTGTAATCAGAGAGTGAATAATTAAAAACTCATCACTATATTAACCATTGCTGCTGCATGCAGATCTGCTGCTTTGGCTCAAAATGGAGACTTTTATGATCCTAATACTTCTGCATCACAAACTAGGGTAAATGGTGGTTTTATTGCACATGGCTTTCAATGCAACATCTGATAAGCTGAAGCATCTCTTTATCTGGCAGGTTAATCGATACGCTAGTTTCATGGTCGATATTTTCGGGGCATTATTATCCTCTGGAACCTACGCTGGTATTGCAAATAGGGTATCAACTGCTATAAACGCCAGATAATGTTCGCAGTACGTGCTGCTGCGAGGGGGGAGATATTCTACGCTTAATCAATATGCCAATGAAATTGGTAGGAAATGTTAATGTCCACTGGAGGAGTTCAATGTGTCTTTGAGCAAAAATTACTTATATCAGGCTGGAGCTACCCAGGTAAGATGGGCTAGCGAGTTATTTTCGACCTCTATTTTATTATTTTGTGGACTAATACTCTATTCTGCTAATTTGTGCGCGGCACAATCTCTGCCCCATAACGACTTACTCACTAAACCCGGCGATGTTATTCAAATTAAGCTCAGTGAGTTGCATCCGACCCAAATAACCGTAGGTAAGCTCCAGATTGCAGGTGATTTGGCTGATTATGCTAGCGATTCAAAGCACTTATTCAATGATTTGTGTAAAGTTCAAGGGGCGGGGAAACTGGCTAAATATAGCCTGTCATCAACACCGAAAGATCCCACTTCATATACCTGTAAACAGGCTATAGGAACCAATAAAGCTGATATGAACACGGTTGATATCGGACCAATGGGGAAACTTTACCTGACTGATGGTCATCATGCATTTAACAGCTTCTGGGATGCATCCGGTGGCGGCGGTGATGTGACCTTAAGCGTACTGGTCGGGCAGAATATAAGCCGTGACAACGACGGAACGTTATTTACTCAAGCTCAGTTCGAACAACAGATGACTGAACTTAAACATTTTCTCCCTATTGATGCCGAGGGGAAACCAATTACTTTCTCTCAATTGCCTGCAACTCTGGGCACGAGTGCTTTTCAGGACGATCCATATCGCTCAATACTCTATTATCTACGCGGTATATCTTACGATAAGTCTGATAAAAATCTTAACCCTGAAACGGGTAAGCCCTATAAGGAAATACCTTTCCTCGAGTTTTATTGGGGACAGCTATTACGCAGTAAGATGGATTTAAAACGTTATAATTTGCATAAGCAAGATGACTATATCAAGGCTCTGGAAGACGCAGCAACCCTGATGGTGAATGTACCCAAGCAGCAACTGATAGGGCATTCAGGTCAAACGGCAAGAGCTTTAGGCCAGATGAACAGCATTGATGAAAAGCGTTTAGATAAACTGGCGAAACCGGATTCTAAATTAGCGAAGGCACTTAATTATCAGTCAACTCACTGAGTTATAAAGATAAGATCTTTGTTGAATAAATCGAACTTTTAGCCCTAATCAGGTTGGGATCACCACATTTCTGATGATATTGCAGTATCTCGTGGCAAAACAAAGGTTCGAAATCACCCATTGGACAGCCTACAACAAGGCGCTCATCAGTCGCGGCTTGCTAACATTCTGGCTGGATGAGTCGGTTATCTAGACTTGGTGTCGATAGGAACAGGTGAGTTCGGTTGATACGGGGATGGGAATAATAGAAATAACGGAAAGATTTCAGCTGGCCCTGCCGGGCAGGGCCAAACCGTTTAGCACGAGATCAACTTAAATCGACATCCTTATGCCCGAAAAGCCACGTCAGGATAAACCCGGAAATATACGAAATAACCAGACCAGCCACATACACCAGCATCCCGGCGAAAATACCTTGGGCTGATGTCATCAGAGGAATAGATACCAAGCCAGATGGGCCAAACACGGTATTCAGGCCCACCGGTAACCCCAACCAGGCAACAAGGCCAATAAAGAAGCCGCCGACAGCACCGCCTAAACATGCGGTAATAAAAGGCTTCAGGCGTGGTAACGTTACGCCATAAATAAGCGGCTCACCGATCCCCAGTAGCCCAGGGAAAATAGCCCCTTTAATCTGTGTTCGCAGGACTGAACCTTTTGGCGAACGAGCATAAAGTGCCAGTGCCGCACCCACCTGACCGGCACCCGCCATGGCCAGAATAGGGAATAATGAGTTAAATCCTTGTGCATCCATTAAGGCGAAATAGACCGGAACAAACCCTTGGTGGATACCAAACACCACTGCAATCAGGAATAACCCTGCCAGAATGGCAGTACCAAACGGGTTACCATTCAAATGCATAAACAGCCATGACATCCCCTTAAACAGTTCGCCACCCACTGGCATGATAACAACGAAAGTGATTGCTCCTGTAGCGAGTAAAGTTATCGCCGATGTCAGGATCATATCCAGATTATCAGGGATAAAACGGCGCACCTGTCGCTCAATCCATGCGCCCAAGATACAGGCCAACAGAACCCCAATGATATTGCCGCGCGGGTCAATTGCCAGACCAAAGAAGTTTTCCATGCCACCGTAGTAGCCGACGGTACCTTCCGGCACATAGCGTAAAATAAATAGCGAAGCGATAATTGCGCCGTTAACCCCCGTCCCACCAAAGGCTTGCTGTGTATTAAAGCCAATCAGAATGCTAAGGAAAGTGAACAAGCCGATGCTAAATACTTTCATGTATGCAATCAGTGCCGCCAGCCACGGAGACTGAATAACGCCGTCCACTGCCAGTGTCTGCTGGAGCAATGTTGCTATCCCCAATAGTAATCCTGCGGCAATGAACCCTGGAATGAGCGGGGTAAAAATGGTGGCGAATTTGGTCAGAAAACTATGAACAGCGCTTTTTTGTTTCGCTTTCATTTGCTGTTTTGTCTGGCTGGCCAGCACCTGCAAATCAACATCCTGAGCACTTTCATGTCCCTGCTGCGGTTCAGAACCCAGGAGCTTGTTCATCATCTCGCTGGCGGTCTGGGCTTTGCCCGGCCCGAGAATGATTTGCAGTTGATCATCGCTGTTCACCACCCCCATCACCCCAGGGATTTTTTTCAGGTCGTCATGTTGTATCAGTTGACGGTCTTTTAAGGTGAGGCGGAGCCTTGTCATGCAGTTTCCGCAGACAATGATATTTTTACTCCCGCCGGTGAAGAGTAAAATTTGGTCTATCGTAGTGCCGGTTATTTTCGCCATGGTTATACTTTAATCTCCTGTAGCGCTTTACGGATAAATCCCTTATTTTTGTTAAGGATAGCGCTAGTTTCCTCAGCAGACATACCCCTTAGGATCATCATAATGGCTGTTTTACAGTGTCGGTTGCACTCATTGAGTGCCTGTTCCGCCTTTTCGGAGGAACACTCCGTCGCCTGAACAACAATATCGACCTGACGTTGCACCAGTTTGGCGTTTGTCGCCTCAACATCCACCATCAGATTGTTATAAACCTTACTGCTACGGATCATGGCGCCGGCTGTCAGCATATTCAGAATTAATTTCTGCGCGGTCCCTGCCTTCATCCGTGATGATCCGGTGACAACTTCCGAGCCGACCAGCGGTTCAATGGCGATATCTGCCGCTTTACTCATTTCACTATTTTGATTACAGGAAATTGCCACTACGCTAGCGCCAACATGGCGTGCATAGGCCATAGCCCCCAATACATAAGGTGTGCGGCTATCTTTTGCATTTTCAACTGCCTGTAAAATAGCAGTATTACCGCCAGCGATCAGCCCTACGACCATTTCTCGCAGCGTACCATAAGTTGGCGGGCATTCGCTCGCATCCAACATCACCAAGCGACCAGAAGTGCCTGCCCCACAGTAAATTAATCTGCCACCTGGCGCGAAAGCAGTACCTCTTTTTTTGTTTTTATTATTTTGGATGGGTTGGTTAACCCCCGAGCTGCTCTTCAAAAAACGAATACACGGCTATTCTGGTAATAGCTCATCCACGATATAAGGACATTGCTTATGAAGAGAGGTTTCTCCGCCGCACAAATCATCAATATGTCGCAAGATCTCTAAAATTGAATAGTTCGTTTGTGTGGGATGCTTACAGGGGGAAATCTATTGAAATCGTGTCAGTAATGGGTAGGGAGTCGGAGCGGAAATAGAGCAGAATCCAGATACGAAAAAGCCCCGCTTTGCAGCGAGGCCTTATAAATAGTGGTGCCCGGACTCGGAATCGAACCAAGGACACGGGGATTTTCAATCCCCTGCTCTACCGACTGAGCTATCCGGGCAACGGGGCGCATTAAACCGTATTGGCCGCTGATCGTCAACGAATTTATGGTTTAAAACCACTAAAACTGTACTGACTGCTCTCTTTTCAGACAAAAGAACCAGAAATTATCTCAGGGCAGCGATAAAACTTAGTGGTAAATCACTTAACCCAGTGCGCCATTTTTACGGCATTGCGCGACTTCCAATACATCTTCAGCCAGGCGCTTGGCAATTTCAACATCGACGAGTTGACGTTTAACCAGCAGTTTGCTCAAACAACCTTCCAGAATCAGTTCCATCTGTTGTGCAACCATAGCTGCATCATCAGCGTCCATCTCTTGCAACAGCTCTTGGGTATAGAGTAGTGAGGCCTGTTTCTGCTGTTCAGCCAACTGGTGGATCGGGTGTTCATTATCGGGATAGAAACTGCATGCAGCAATAAATAAGCAACCGGGGTAACGCTGATTCTGCACTTGCTCACCTAGCGTCTGGTAACGCGCCAGTAACTTTTGTTTGGGTGATAAGGTTTCGTCCAGTTGCAATTGTCGCCGCCAGGTATCTATCTGCTGGCCATGAAAGCGCAGACAGTCATACAACAAAGCTTCACGATCCGGCCAGAAACGGGCCAGATCACTGACTTCAACTGACACCTCTTTTGCCAGCATCTCCAGCGTGGTGTTTGCCAGTCCTTGCTGCTCCAATAGATTGAGCGCACTGCTTAAAACTTGTTCACGTTGCACGTTGCTCTCCTCCAACTTCTTATCTGGCAAGTGTGGTTTACCACCGCCTATGGTGCAAATAGTCTATACCCTGCGTACTGATTAATAGACATCGGCAGGTATGGACATTTTCTGCCAGCAGACTCTGTACCTTATCATTACTACGGCGACATTTTTCTAACTCTTTACCCTTTAGTTGTTTGTTAATTTATAACGACAAAATCACCGCACGATTTTTGCTATTTAGCAGTCTGTGAAGCAGGGCGCATTTTATTGTGCATCTGCCTATAACGATTGGTGAATAACTCATAATTCCTGTTCTTTTGCCTGATGGTTTATTGGAACGGGGTTTCTATAATGATCATCGTGAACCGTAAATAGAAAAAATCTTACAAAACAGGCGCAAAATTAACGACTAACACCCACTGCCGTGTGCGCTGGCAACCTGAATTGCATCACGTCCTGCATCGAGCCGTCGTTCCATCCGGGCGTTCAATTATAAGGATCGAAAATGAGTCTGCAAAATTATCCTAATCAGTTCCGCCGCAACCTACAACAAGGGCAAACCCTTATTGGTTGCTGGAGTGCACTGGCAAATCATATTTCAGCCGAAGTGCTGGGCCTGGCGGGTTTTGACTGGTTGGTTCTGGACGGTGAACATGCGCCGAACGATGTTACGACGTTTATTCCACAACTCATGGCGCTGAAAGGCAGTAATAGCGCACCGGTTGTACGTGCGCCCTGTAATGAACCCATCATTATAAAACGCTTATTGGACATCGGTTTTTATAACTTCCTGATCCCGTTTGTTGAAAGCGAAGCAGAAGCCATACGTGCGGTTGCCTCGACCCGTTATCCACCGGCGGGGATCCGCGGGGTTTCTGTGTCTCATCGCGGTAACAATTACGGCACCGTACCCGACTACTTTGCCACCATCAACGACAACATCACCGTACTGGTGCAAATCGAAAGCCAGCAAGGGGTGGATAATATTGATGCTATCGCCGCCGTTGATGGGGTGGACGGTATTTTTGTTGGACCGGGCGATCTGTCGGCGGCACTGGGTTATCTGGGGCAGCCCAATCATCCCGAAGTACAAAAAGTGATTCGTCATATTTTTGATCGCGCTAAAGCACAGGGTAAGCCGAGCGGCATTTTGGCGCCGGTTGAAGCTGATGCCCGCCGTTATCTCGAATGGGGGGCAACCTTTGTCGCTGTTGGCAGTGATTTGGGCGTATTTCGTAGCGCGACTCAGGCGTTATGCGACAAATTTAAAAAATAACCATCAGTCTGTTTTGACAGTTTAGTACTGCCGCGTTGACGGCCTTCCGACTTAATTGAGGAGTAATAAATGAAAATCGGCTTTATTGGTTTAGGGATTATGGGAAAACCAATGAGTAAAAATCTGCTGAAAGCGGGCTACTCATTAACAGTGCTCGATCGTAATGCTGCGGTGCTGGATGAATTGATCACGGCTGGCGCGCGTACGGCAACGACACCAAAAGCACTGGCAGCAGAATGCGATATCATCATTACCATGCTACCTAATTCGCCTCATGTAAAAGAAGTGGTACTGGGTGAAAACGGTGTTATTGAAGGTGCTAAACCGGGTTCTGTGCTGATTGATATGAGTTCGATTGCACCGCTGGTTAGCCGTGAAATCAGTGAAGCGCTGGCACTAAAGCAGGTTGCAATGTTGGACGCGCCAGTCAGTGGTGGTGAGCCAAAAGCTATCGATGGCACTTTGTCAGTGATGGTGGGTGGTGATAAAGCGGTATTCGAGAGCTGTTTCGAGGTGATGAAAGCCATGGGGGGATCGGTGGTACATACTGGTGATATTGGTGCTGGTAATGTGACTAAACTGGCCAATCAGGTGATTGTCGCACTGAATATTGCCGCGATGTCTGAAGCCTTGGTGCTGGCAACTAAGGCGGGAGTGAACCCTGATCTGGTATTCCAAGCGATCCGTGGTGGTCTGGCAGGCAGTACCGTGTTGGAAGCCAAGGCGCCGATGGTGATGGATCGTAACTTCAAACCAGGCTTCCGTATCGATCTACATATCAAAGACTTAGCTAATGCCCTCGACACCTCGCATGGCGTCGGTGCACAGTTGCCCCTGACCGCAGCCGTGATGGAGATGATGCAGGCGCTGAAGGCTGATGGTTTGGGCACCGCTGACCACAGTGCATTGGCGTGTTATTACGAGAAATTGGCTAAAGTTGAAGTCACTCGTTAATCGGTGGCTCCGGTGCCTGCGGGTGCCGGGCTACTGGGTAACAGGGCTATACTGGTAAGCATTCCGTTATCCTGAGCGGCCGGTTTATAACGTCGGAGCCTGTGCGGTATTGGATAGCTCATGAGATTGAATCATTTATGAAAATAGTCATCGCCCCAGACTCTTATAAAGAAAGCTTATCTGCGCTGGATGTTGCGGTGCAGATTGAAGCGGGTTTTCGCACTCAATTTCCCGATGCACAATATATCAAATTGCCGGTCGCGGATGGTGGTGAAGGTACCGTTGAGGCCATGGTTGCGGCCACCACTGGCCGGATTATTCAGGTCAATGTGACCGGCCCGTTAGGTGACGAAGTTGCGGCTTTTTACGGAATATCCGGTGATGAAAAATCGGCCTTTATTGAAATGGCAGCCGCCAGCGGGCTAGAGCTGGTTCCGCCAGAACTGCGCAACCCACTGAAAACCACCTCCTACGGTACCGGCGAATTGATTTGTAATGCGCTGGATCAGGGGGTCAAACATATAATTATCGGCATCGGTGGCAGTGCCACCAATGATGGCGGTGCAGGCATGGTGCAAGCGCTGGGTGTCAAACTGCTGGATAAGCAGGGTAAGCAGATTGGTTTTGGCGGCGGGAAGCTGGCTGAACTGGATGTTATTGATATCTCAGGACTGGATCCGCGTATTAAGCAGTGCCAAATCGATGTTGCTTGTGATGTCACCAATCCACTGACTGGCAGTGAAGGGGCATCGGCTATTTTTGGGCGGCAGAAAGGGGCGACACCTGAGATGGTTAGCCAACTGGATGACGGTTTGCAGTATTATGCAGGTATCATTAAACGTTATCTTGATATTGATGTTGACCAGGTTGAAGGCGCTGGCGCGGCGGGTGGTTTAGGTGCGGCATTACTGGCGTTTTGCGGTGCAACCTTAAGCCCCGGTATTGATATTGTCACCGATGCTCTTGGTCTGGACGCTTTGGTTAGGGACGCGACGTTTGTTATTACCGGCGAAGGGCGCATTGATAGCCAAACCATTCACGGCAAAGTGCCGATTGGTGTCGCGAGAGTTGCCAAACGTTATAATAAGCCAGTGATTGGTATTGCCGGTAGCCTGACAGACGATGTTGATGTGGTGTATGAGCATGGTCTGGATGCGGTATTCAGCGTGATCTACAGTATCTGTACTCTGGAGCAGGCACTGGATAATGCGGCAGCCAATGTGTTTATGACCGCACGCAATATTGCCGCCACGCTGGCGATGGGGATGGCTGTCGGTAAATCATCGCAAGAAAGTAAATAACACGCTTTTGGTCATAACCATCCACCGGTAAATCTCTATCAGGGCTAACGATTGATTGGCCCTGATTTCCTCGTTGGCGCTCAACTTTGCCAGCAGCATGCCCCCGGTTCTGCCATTTATGTGACCCGTCCCTCAACTCTCTTTCTTTGTGGTGTGAATTGGGCGTTTGTCCAATGTATTCCCCTTCCAGACCTCATATGCTGGTGCATCAGCCCAGACTGAGGCCCATTCATGAGTGTATATAATCTTGACCCCCGGCTAGCCCAGGATATTGTTACCCGTACCATGAAGATCATTGATACCAATATTAATGTGATGGATGGTAAGGGGCGGATCATTGGTAGTGGTGATGAAGAGCGCCTTGGCGAACTGCATGAAGGGGCGCTCTTGTCGCTGTCTCATGGCCGGATTGTCGATATCGATGAAGCTGTTGCTCGCCAGTTGCACGGCGTAAGGCCAGGGATCAACCTGCCATTGCGCCTTGAGGGCGAAATCGTGGGGGTGATTGGCCTAACCGGCAACCCGGGGCAACTACGTCAATATGGCGAACTGGTGTGCATGGCAGCAGAGATGATGATGGAGCAGGCGCGGTTGGTGCATCTGCTGGCGCAGGATAGCCGTCTGCGTGAAGAGTTGGTATTGAACTTGATCCGCACCGAAGAGATATCACCGGCACTGATTGAATGGGCGCAGCGCCTTGGGGTGGATATCAATGAACCACGGGTCGTGGCCGTGGTGGATGTGGACAGCGGCCAGTTGAGTGTCGACAGTGCTATGTCGGAATTACAAGAGCTGCAAACCCTGTTGACGACGCCAGAGCGCAATAATCTGATTGCGATTGTTTCACTGACTGAGATGGTGGTGCTTAAACCGGCGCTAAATAGCCATGGCCGCTGGGATGCTATTGATCACCGGCGGCGTATGGAGTCTTTGCTGTCGCGCATGACTGAGCGGGGTCGCTTGCGAGTGCGCCTGTCGCTTGGCAATTTCTTTACCGGGCCGGGCAGTATTGCGCGCTCATATCGTACCGCTCGTACTACCATGGCGGTCGGTAAGCAACGGATGCCGGAGCAACGCAGCTATTACTATCAGGATTTGGTGTTACCGGTATTGCTTGATAGTTTGCGTGGTGGCTGGCAGGCCAATGAATTAGCCTTACCACTGGCTAAATTACGGGCGATGGACAGTAACGGTCTGTTGCGGCGCACTCTGGCCTGCTGGTTCCGTAATAACGTACAGCCAACGGCTACTGCCAAAGCGTTATTTATTCATCGCAATACCCTGGAGTATCGGTTGAATCGTATTTCCGAACTGACCGGTTTGGATTTAGCGAACTTTGATGATCGCTTGCTGCTGTATGTGGCGCTTCAATTGGGCGAGCAGGAGTAGATGTGATAGTAAGGTAGATGTGATAGGAAGAAGAGCAGGCCGAGTGAGTGTCACCCGGCCTGATGATTCACTGATACTTAGGTCACTGGTGCCGGATTAAACACCGCCAAGGCATTGCGCAGCCCCCATTGATCGGACCACGTCCGTTTGCGATCACTGGCAATATCCAGAATAAATTCAAACAATTGCTGACCAACTTCTTCAATAGTGGCATCACCTGTCGCAATGGTTCCGGCATCGATATCCATCAGGTCATGCCAGCGGTTAGCCAGATCAGTGCGGGTTGCCATTTTGATTACCGGCACTGCCGCCAGACCATACGGCGTGCCGCGCCCGGTGGTAAATACCTGAACGGTAATACCAGATGCTAACTGTTGCGTGCCGCAGACAAAATCACTGGCTGGGGTGGCTGCAAAAATCAGCCCACGCTTGGTGGGGCGCTGCCCCGGTGAAAGCACCTCCACAATGGCGCTGCGGCCGGATTTGGCAATAGAACCGAGTGCTTTTTCCACGACGTTTGCCAATCCGCCCTTTTTATTCCCGGGTGAAGGGTTGGCGCTACGATCGGTTTTGCCGGTTTCGAGGTAGTCGTCGTACCATTTCATCTCTTCCAGTAACCTTCTGCCAACCTCCTCGTTAATCGCCCGCGGGGTTAACAGATGGATAGCATCACGCACTTCCGTGACTTCAGAGAACATGACTGTTGCGCCGCAACGCACCAGTAAGTCCGAAGCGTAGCCCACTGCAGGGTTCGCGGTTACGCCAGAGAAAGCGTCACTGCCACCACATTGCATACCGACCACCAATTCAGCGGCCGGGCAGGTTTCACGTTGGCGCATATTCAGGCGTTGTAGATGCTTTTCCGCCACTTGCAGAATGTCATCGACCATGGAACGGAAGCCGACGTGTTTCTCATCTTGCAAGCGCACGATATTGCTTTCATCCAGTGAGATAACCTGCACGTCAGGTGTCCCTTCCAGCAGCCGCTCGGGTTGGAGTTTTTCACAACCGAGACCAACGACCATCACTTCGCCACCAAAATTGGGGTTAAGGGCCAAGTTATGAATAGTGCGGATGGGTACTACCGCTGCTGGGGCATTGATTGCCACTCCACAGCCATATAAGTGATTCAGTGCAACTACGCCATCGACATTGGGATATTTGGGTAGCAGGGTGCGCTCAATGATATTGACCACATAATCCACCACGCCAGCGACGCAATGTACGCTGGTGGTAATCGCGAGTAGGTTTTTGGTCCCGACACTGCCGTCAGCGTTGCGATAGCCCTCAAAGGTATAACCTTCCAGTGGTGGCAGCGCCTCGGGGACTGCGGTGGCAAGGGGTAAGGTCTCCAGTGCGGGTGCGGCAGGTAATTCAACCAACGATTCATCTATCCAGCCGCCGCGAGCGATATCCCGCACTGCCAGACCAATCACCTCAGCATAACGAATGATTGGGCCGCCTTTAGGAATATCGACCAAAGCCACTTTATGGCCTTGTGGCACATGCTCAATAAGTTCAAGGCCACATTTAAACCGGGTGCCAGCACATAGGCCATTGTTATTAACCACAATGGCAACATTATCCGCGTCCTGTACTTTAATATAAAGCGGGTTGTCTACAGGACTATTACAAATGCTCATAATATTTCCCTTATATACCCTTTAATTTTTTTGGGTACGATAATTATGTTGATAACATAACTGTTATTTTTATCAATACAGCCATTATTTGTCTTAAACATAATGCTCACTAGCTTGTAAATAAGTATACGCTGCTAAAAAGAGCAAGGCATTGTGCGGATGACCTGGATGCTAATGGGTTTGGTGCCTATTTTTGTTCGCAAGCCCAAAAGCAGGTGAGCATTATCACGAAAAGGTCATTTAGCGCCGACATACTTTGACATTAAAAACGCATATAAAAAAAGCCCTTCGACAAAGGGCTATGTTAAAAATGGGTACGCGGGCTTTTATTATGCTGATGCTTTGATATCAAATGAGGCTATGCCAATATTAATAACAGAGGCGATATTGCGGGAAGCAGTTCTGATATTTTCAGTTGCCTGAGAGAGTGCATCGTCAAGTGTACAAATGTGGTAAATAATACTGAAAATAGCATCAACACCATGTTGATGAACAATGTTGGCATCGGTAGCCAGGCTGCCGGCAATACCAATCACCGGTTTATTGTATTTTTTGGCTAATCGAGCGACACCTACCGGGACTTTGCCATTGATACTTTGGCTGTCTATCCGGCCTTCACCGGTCAGAACGAGATGACAGTCTTTGATATAGGTTTCCAGGTCTAATGCTTCAGCGACTATCTCCACGCCCTGGCGCAACTGTGCACCGCAAAATGCCAACAATGCGGCCCCCATACCGCCAGCGGCCCCCGCGCCGGGTATCCTATCTACGTCTATTCCCAGATATTGTTTAACCATCTGCGCGTAATGGACCAGGTTATTATCCAGTATCACAATCATGGCGGCCGTAGCCCCCTTCTGTGGGCCAAAAATAGCGGAAGCGCCTTGCTCACCGGTCAGCGGATTGGTCACATCACAAGCGACTTCAATGCGGCAATCTTTAAGGCGTGGGTCCAGCTGCGACACATCTATCGAGGCAATGTTATGTAAACTGCCGCCACCAAAATCAATCTCTGCGCCATAGGCGTTACGCAATTTGGCCCCTAGCGCCTGTACCATACCTGCACCGCCATCGTTGGTGGCACTGCCACCGATACCGATAATAATATGACGCACGCCTGTTTGCAGCGCCGCACGGATTAATTCACCGGTGCCGTAGGAGGTCGTGTTTAACGGGTTCCTCAATTCGGGTGGGACCAATTCCAGTCCGCTGGCCGCTGCCATCTCAATAAAAGCCGACTTCCTATCACCTGATAATCCCCAGAAAGCCTGGATTTTATTACCCAGCGGCCCGGTAACATCAGTCATGATTTTTTGGCCGCCGGTTGCGCTGATCATAGCGTCGACAGTGCCTTCACCACCATCAGCCACGGGGATCTTGATGTATTCAGCATAAGGGAACACTTCTCTAAAACCTTGTTCAATAGCCTGAGCTACTGCTATAGCCGATAAACTTTCTTTATAAGAGTCTGGTGCGATGACTATTTTCATTAGGTGTCCTGTCGCTATATTTCAAACAACAAGTGCCCCATAAGAGGCACCTATTGTTATTCCCTTAAGATGTTTTCAATTCCAGACGTTTGATATCGCCTACAACAAATAAGTAGCAGAACATAGCCATAATGGCAGAGCATCCAACAAAGATTAATGCGGCATTAAAGGAGTGTAATTCTTTCACCAGATAACCGATAACCAGCGGTGTGACAATAGAGGCGACGTTACCAAATACGTTAAATAATCCGCCACATAAACCAACAATTTCTTTTGGTGCGGTATCAGCAATAACTGGCCAGCCCAATGCACCGAAACCTTTACCAAAGAAGGCCAATGCCATCAGTGCGACCACCACCACGTCACTATCGACGTAGTTGCACAGAATAATGCTTGATGCCAATAACATACCTAACACGATAGGGACTTTACGGGCAAAAGTCAGAGAGTGACCACGTTTAATGAGTGAGTCAGAGAATACGCCACCTAATACACCACCGGCAAATCCGCACAATGCCGGGATAGAGGCGACCATCCCCACTTTTAAAATAGACATCCCTTTATCTTGTACTAAATAAATGGGGAACCAGGTTAGGAAGAACCAGGTAATGGTATTAATAAAGTATTGACCAAAGAAGACACCTAACATCATTCGGCTAGCCAATAATTGCTTCAGATAATCTAATTTAGGACCGCTTTTATGACCGTCAGGTTTCTTGTGGTCCATATCGACAACCGCACCACCTTGTTTTATGTATTCAAGTTCAGATGCAGACATACCCGGATGATCGGTCGGGTTATGAATAAATTTAACCCAGGCAATGGTTAATACGAAACCTAGCCCGCCCATCACAGTAAATACATGCTGCCAGCCCCAGGCAAAGGTTAAATAACCTAATAACGGAGAGAAAAGGGCCAGAGAGAAGTATTGTGCAGAGTTAAAAATGGCTGAAGCTGTGCCTCTTTCTTTGGTTGGAAACCAGGCCGCGACAATTCTGGCGTTAGCTGGGAAAGAGGGTGCTTCAGAGAAACCTAACATAAAGCGCATGATAAACATGGAGATAGCGGCATACGCTATCGGGAACATGTCGACAAACCCTTGCGTAAAGGTAAATAGCGACCAGAAGAACAGGCTATAGGTGTAGACCCGCTTGGAGCCGTAGCGGTCCAACAACCAACCACCCGGTATTTGCATTAGCAGGTAAGCCCAACCAAAGGCTGAGAAGATATAACCCATTGCAACAGCATCTAATTGCAATTCTTTTGCCACTTCGGTGCCTGCAATTGACAATGTTGCCCGGTCAGCATAGTTAATTGCAGTCACAATAAAGATAATCAATAATATTATATATCGGACGTGGGTCCGTTTTTCAGTCACAGC
>NZ_JAZGQE010000128.1:0-14625 GCF_048593885.1 Yersinia sp. 1252 StPb PI
ATTTTAATCAAGTAATCAATTTTTTTAGACGTAATAAGTAAACATAAAAAAGCCCCTGAAACATGAATGCTCCAGGGGCTTTAAATCTAAACTTCCTAATTAAACTACATGTTGCGCTTGTAAAGTTGGGCTTGGTTCACCAATCGGTAATACGGTACGGCCATATTGTTCGTTCAATACTTCTGCCATTGCCAGGTAAATTGCACTTGCACCACAAATGATGCCTTCGAAACCGGCGAAAACCAGCAGTGAATGGTTACCGGTGAAGTTACCGACGGCCAGCAGCGCAAACAGCAGCGTCAGGCTACCGAACACAAACTGCAAAGCACGGTTAGCGGGCAAAGTTCCGAAGAACATAAACAGTGTGAAGATGCCCCATAAACCTAAATAAACGCCGAGGAATTGTGCATCAGTTGCGTCAGCCATACCCATCTTAGGTAACATCAGCAAACCGACCAGGCTCAGCCAAAATGCGCCATAGGAGGTAAATGCAGTGGCCGCGAAAGTATTACCCTTCTTATATTCCAGCATACCCGCCAGAATTTGTGCCAGACCGCCGTAAAAAATCCCCATACTCAAAATAACAGAGGTCAGGGGGAAGAAACCTGCATTGTGTAGGTTGAGCAAGACGGTTGTCATCCCAAAACCCATCAGGCCTAACGGGCCAGGATTTGCCAACTTGGTGGTGTTCATAAGTCCTCTGCAATTAACAGAATGCTAAAAAATGGATAGTTATCCGAATAAGTATCAAACGCCTGAATGACCAAAAAGTCGTCGATTCCCTCAGTGCGCGCCGCATCATAATGATCCACGCGGTTGGAAACAATGATCTCGAGGGTGATAAAAAGTAATTTTTTTTCATCTCCCCCCTTGATGCTGCGTTTCGTGGCCCCATCTTATTCCCAACCGCAGGGACTAATCGTGGATCAGCGGACACATGCATCAGTAAAATATTGGGCATGAAAACATTGATTAACAAAATACGGGCAGTTGAAAACAAACAATCCGCCCACATATAGATTAGTAACTTGACCGAATATGACTTTTTAGTGGAGGCGTTTTAGATGGGTAAAATTATTGGTATCGACTTGGGTACTACCAACTCTTGTGTAGCAATTATGGATGGCACTAAAGCTCGTGTGCTGGAAAACAGCGAAGGCGACCGTACTACGCCTTCTATCATCGCTTATACCCAAGATGGTGAGATTCTGGTTGGTCAACCGGCTAAACGTCAGGCTATTACTAACCCACAAAACACACTGTTTGCCATCAAACGTTTGATTGGCCGTCGTTTCCAGGATGAAGAAGCGCAGCGTGATAAAGATATCATGCCGTACAAAATCGTGGCAGCCGACAATGGTGATGCTTGGGTTGAAGTAAAAGGCCAGAAAGTTGCACCACCACAGATTTCTGCTGAAGTTCTGAAGAAAATGAAGAAAACAGCTGAAGATTTTCTGGGTGAACCAGTCACTGAAGCGGTTATCACTGTACCGGCTTACTTCAACGATGCTCAGCGTCAGGCAACGAAAGATGCTGGCCGTATCGCCGGTCTGGAAGTAAAACGTATCATCAACGAACCAACCGCAGCGGCACTGGCCTACGGTCTGGACAAAGAAGTCGGCAACCGTACTATCGCGGTTTATGACCTCGGTGGTGGTACTTTCGATATCTCTATCATCGAAATCGACGAAGTTGACGGTGAAAAAACCTTCGAAGTTCTGGCAACCAACGGTGATACTCACTTGGGTGGTGAAGACTTTGATAGCCGTCTGATCAACTATCTGGTTGACGAATTCAAGAAAGACCAGGGTATGGATCTGCGTACCGATCCACTGGCAATGCAGCGCCTGAAAGAAGCCGCTGAAAAAGCAAAAATCGAGCTGTCTTCAGCTCAACAGACCGACGTTAACCTGCCGTACATCACGGCTGATGGCAGCGGTCCAAAACACATGAACATCAAAGTGACCCGCGCTAAATTGGAGTCACTGGTAGAAGATTTGGTTAATCGTTCTATTGAACCACTGAAAGTGGCTTTACAAGATGCTGGCCTGTCTGTTTCCGATATCCAGGACGTTATCCTGGTTGGTGGTCAGACTCGTATGCCAATGGTTCAGAAGAAAGTTGCTGATTTCTTCGGTAAAGAACCACGCAAAGACGTTAACCCAGATGAAGCTGTAGCCATTGGTGCGGCAGTGCAGGGTGGTGTTCTGTCTGGTGAAGTGAAAGACGTTCTGTTATTGGACGTTACCCCACTGTCACTGGGTATTGAAACCATGGGTGGTGTGATGACCCCGCTTATCACTAAAAACACCACTATCCCAACTAAGCACAGCCAGGTGTTCTCTACTGCAGAAGACAACCAGTCTGCGGTAACCATCCATGTGCTTCAGGGTGAGCGTAAACGTGCTCAGGATAACAAGTCTCTGGGTCAGTTCAATTTGGACGGTATCCAGGCTGCTCCTCGCGGTATGGCGCAAATCGAAGTGACTTTCGATATCGACGCCGATGGTATTCTGCATGTGTCTGCTAAAGACAAGAATACCGGTCGTGAGCAGAAGATAACCATCAAGGCATCTTCTGGTTTGAACGAGGAAGAGATCCAGAAAATGGTACGTGATGCAGAAGCTAACGCAGAAGCAGACCGTAAGTTTGAGGAACTGGTTCAGACTCGCAACCAGGCTGACCATCTGATTCACGGCACCCGTAAACAGTTGGAAGAAGCCGGCGACAAACTGCCAGCAGAAGACAAAACTGCGATCGAAGATGCTTTGAAAGCGCTGGAAGCTGCTCTGAAAGGCGAAGACAAAGCTGAAATTGAAGCGAAAACTCAGGCTCTGGTGCAGGTTTCTGGCAAATTGCTGGAAATGGCTCAGCAGCAGCAAGCAGCCGCAGGCGGCGATGCTGGTGACACCAGTGCCAAGAAAGAAGACGACGTGGTAGACGCCGAATTCGAAGAAGTGAAAGACAAAAAATAATCGCCCTTAAGCGGGCACAGCAGTGGTAGGCCTTACTGTTGCTGGAAACCAGCACGGGCGTCGAGGAAACTCTACGCCCGTGCACGCATGTTAAGGGTAGGAAAAAAAGAGAATGGCGAAGAGAGATTATTACGAGGTTTTAGGCGTCAGTAAGGGCGCCGATGAACGTGAAATCAAAAAGGCCTATAAACGCCTGGCAGTAAAGTATCACCCGGACCGTAATCAGGACGAGAACGATACCGGTGAAAATTTTAAAGAAGTTAAAGAAGCTTACGAAATTCTGACTGACCCACAAAAACGTGCAGCATATGATCAATATGGTCATGCAGCCTTTGAACAAGGTGGCATGGGCGGCGGCGGTTTTGGTGGTGGCGGTGGTGCTGATTTTAGCGACATTTTTGGTGATGTTTTCGGTGATATCTTTGGTGGTGGCCGCCGTCAGCGTGCTTCCCGTGGTTCCGATCTACGCTACAACATGGATCTGACACTGGAAGAAGCCGTGCGCGGCGTGACGAAAGAAATTCGCATCCCAACGCTGAATGAGTGTGATGTTTGCCACGGTAGTGGCGCTAAGCCAGGAAGTTCGCCAGTCACTTGTTCGACTTGCCGTGGTGCAGGTCAGGTACATATGCGCCAAGGGTTCTTTACCGTCCAGCAGGCATGTCCTACTTGTCAGGGTAATGGTCAAATCATTAAAGATCCTTGCAACAAGTGCCATGGGCATGGCCGTGTTGAAAAATCCAAAACACTGTCGGTTAAGATCCCCGCCGGTGTTGATACCGGTGACCGCATTCGCTTAAGTGGCGAAGGTGAAGCGGGTGAACATGGCGCGCCAGCAGGTGATTTATATGTTCAGGTGCAAGTTAAAGCGCACCCAATCTTCGAACGTGAAGGCAATAACCTGTATTGTGAAGTGCCAATTAACTTTGCTATGGCAGCCTTAGGCGGCGAGATTGAAGTCCCAACGCTGGATGGCCGGGTTAAGCTGAAAGTCCCAGCAGAGACCCAAACCGGCAAGCTGTTTCGCATGCGTGGCAAGGGTGTTAAATCTGTGCGTGGCGGAAGTCAGGGTGACCTGTTATGCCGTGTTGTGGTTGAGACACCAGTCCATCTGAGCGAAAAACAGAAACAGCTACTGCGTGAACTGGAAGAGAGTTTCGTCGGTGCTGCGGGTGAGAAAAATAGTCCCCGCTCTAAAAGCTTCTTAGATGGCGTTAAGAAATTCTTTGACGATTTGACTCGCTGATCAATGAGTTGTTAATCGGCTAAGAAAGTGCAAGAAAACGAAAAATCCTCGATTAACGTCGGGGATTTTTTTCATCATCGACTAAATATATATGTGAAGTAAATCATCAATGGCTCGGTTTTTTCGATCATTTGATGTCTTAAAAACGACTTTTTTCGAGTTGAAGACTATCTTAAAATTGATGCATTGATTCGCCGGGCACAGGCTCACTGTCCGATGTAAGGAGTTATTCATTGTGACAAACATGATCCGTCAATTTTTACGCCAAGAGGCCGCGGGTGGGCTGATTCTAATTTTTGCTGCCACCGTCGCCTTATTTATGGCTAACAGCCCCCTATTTAGCATTTACCAATCATTTCTTGATGTACCGGTATCGGTAAAGATAGCCTCGCTGGATATCAGCAAGCCACTATTACTGTGGATTAATGACGGTTTAATGGCGATATTCTTCCTGATGATTGGGCTGGAAGTTAAGCGCGAACTGATGGAAGGTTCGTTAGCTGGCCGCGATAAAGCGGTTTTTCCGGCCATAGCAGCATTAGGTGGTATGCTGGCACCGGCTTTGATTTATCTATTATTTAACGCTGCTGATGAGGTTACCCGCCAGGGCTGGGCAATTCCTGCGGCTACTGATATCGCCTTTGCGTTAGGTGTGATGGCTCTGTTGGGGAATCGGGTTCCAACCAGTCTTAAAGTCTTTTTACTGGCGCTGGCCATTATTGATGACTTGGGTGTCATCATCATTATTGCGTTGTTCTATACCCACGAGGTTTCACTGCAAGCCTTAGGCATAGCTGCTGCGGCTATTGCGCTACTGGCTTACATGAATTGGCGTGGGGTAGGGAAAACCTCTGCGTATCTACTGGTGGGATTGGTATTGTGGGTCTGCATCCTCAAATCAGGTGTGCATGCGACCTTAGCCGGGGTCATTGTCGGCTTTATGATACCGTTGCACACTAAAGATAAGCGTTCACCGTCAGAATCGCTCGAACATGGTTTGCACCCATGGGTTGCTTATTTGATCTTGCCACTGTTTGCGTTTGCCAATGCGGGGGTTTCATTGCAAGGCGTTTCACTCGCTGGATTGACATCGCTATTGCCTCTGGGGATTGCGAGCGGTCTGTTTATTGGTAAGCCACTGGGGATTTTCCTCTTTAGTTGGCTCGCGGTTAAGTTAGGGGTGGCTAAACTACCTGACGCAATAAACTTTAAGCAGATTTTTGCGGTGTCGGTGCTATGCGGTATCGGTTTTACTATGTCGATATTTATTGCGTCGCTGGCATTTGATGGCGCCGATCTCGCTTTGCTTACCTATTCTAAGTTGGGCATATTATTAGGCTCCACCACCGCAGCCATTGTGGGTTATAGCTTGTTGCGTATGGCCTTGCCAGCAACAAGAAAAATAACTCGCTGATTACTATTTGAATGACCAGTGCCGCTCGTAAAGGTACTGGTGTTCTACCTGATGGATTTCTAGGCTTACCGTCAGAACAGGGAACGTTTAGTCGTGCATGAGGTTATATACACCCTAAATAATTCGAGTTGCAGGAAGTCGGCAAGTGAAAGGCAGATTGGTTGTAAACCATTTTGAACGCTGCCAATGCACATGCAACTTGAAGTAGGACGGGTATATCTGGCTCGCCGATATGTTAAGGGGATAACAACATGCGAATGTCACATATCAATTTCAATCATCTTTATTACTTTTGGCAGGTCTGTAAAGAAGGTTCAGTCGTCGGTGCAGCAGAAGCATTATTCCTGACGCCACAAACAATTACCGGGCAAATTAAAGCGTTGGAAGAGCGTCTGGGGGGGAAGTTATTTAAGCGACAAGGGCGAGGCTTGGTGCCATCAGAGTTGGGGCAGTTGGTCTTTCGTTATGCGGATAAAATGTTCATGCTTAGCCATGAAATGCTGGATATCGTTAATTATCGCAAAGAATCTAATCTACTTTTCGATGTTGGTGTTGCCGATGCATTATCCAAGCGCTTGGTGAGCCAGGTTCTGGAAACGGCTGTCGTTGAGAACGAAAAGATTCATCTGCGCTGTTTTGAATCGACCCACGAAATGCTGCTGGAGCAGTTGAGTCAGCACAAACTGGATATGATTCTGTCCGATTGTCCGGTTGATTCCAGCCAACAAGAAGGGTTGTTCTCTGTCAAACTGGGCGAATGCAGCGTGAGTTTTTATTGTCGTCAGCCGATCCCTGATTTACCTTTCCCTGCTTGTTTGCAGCAAAAGCGTTTGTTGATACCGGGCCGTCGTTCCATGCTTGGGCGCAAATTGCTGAACTGGATTAACAGTAAAGGGCTACAGGTAGAGATTTTGGGTGAGTTTGATGACGCGGCACTGATGAATGCTTTCGCTATTTATAACAATGCTATTTTTGTTGCACCGACAATGTACGCTGCTGATACCTACGCTAAAGATGACCAGATAGTCGAAATTGGCCGCTTAGACAGTGTGCAGGAAGAATATTATGTGATTTTTGCCGAGCGTATGATCCAACATCCGGCAGTGCAGCGGGTATGTAACAAAGATTTTTCCGCGCTCTTTAGTGGCTAAATAGCCACGTTACCTTGCAAACTACAGCTGTGTTGATTGCACTCGTTCATAAATATGTCAGCTTATCGGGATTAATGAGTGCCACCCTAGGGGCTGACATAAATGCTGTCACCTCGGGTTTATACCAATTTGTCATTTGATGGCTGACTTTCTGCGTTTTGAACTCTATAGGCTATAAATGGGTCTTGCCGTGAATAGGCTAAATTATAAGCAATTCAAAAAATAGATATAAAAAAACCGGCCTAGGCCGGTCTTTTTACTAAGCAATCGACGTAATGCAATTACTGCATTGCGTTGATTTGCGCGACTAAGTTTGACTTATGGCGCGCTGCTTTGTTTTTGTGGATCAGACCTTTACAGGACTGACGATCCACGATTGGTTGCATTTCATTAAATGCTTTTTGCGCTGCGTCTTTATCGCCAGCTGCAATTGCCGCATACACCTTCTTAATGAAGGTACGCACCATTGAGCGACGGCTAGCATTATGCTTGCGGCGTTTCTCAGACTGTACGGCGCGTTTCTTAGCTGATTTGATATTAGCCAAGGTCCAACTCCCAAATATATTCTATTGAGGACAATTCAAAGGCCGAGGAATATGCCCTTTTAGCCTTCGTTTGTCAATGGATTTGTGCAAATAAGCGCCGTTTGTACGGGCGGCACTTGCTACGTTGTGATGGAGCGGGATTTTACCAGCTTCGCACTGCGGAATACAGTCTTTCGAAAGAAAAATCCACAGTTCACTGCCTTGAAGGGATTCGACGGTGGTTCTTGTAAAAATCTCAGCCTGCTTCTGTATTCAAACTCCGTGCGCATTCTACAGGATAAAGTCAGTAAAAGGGATTTTACCTGCACAATATTGGCAAAATGGTATGACTTTCGGTTAAAGGTGCCAATCGCGGGTTAACCTTAACGGCTGTACAAGGTATAATCCGGCGATTTCCACTGTTTTGAGCCAGCTATGGAGCTAATTCGCGGTATACATAATATCCGGGCACGCCACCATGGTTGCGTGCTAACTATCGGTAACTTTGATGGTGTCCATCGTGGACATCAGGCCTTATTGGAGCAGCTAAAGTGTGAAGGTCAGCGCTTGGGCTTGCCCGTAATGGTTATGATATTTGAACCGCAACCACTGGAATTGTTTGCAGCGGACAAAGCACCAGCAAGGCTAACGCGCCTGCGGGATAAAGCCAGATATCTGGCTGAGGCCGGCGTTGATTATCTGTTGTGCGTAAAATTTGATCCGCGTTTTGCAGCTAATACTGCGCAAGCTTTTGTTGCTCAGTTGCTGGTAGAGAAGTTGGGTGTTAAGTTTTTAACTGTTGGTGATGACTTCCGCTTTGGCGCAGAGCGTCAGGGGGATTTTCAACTGTTACAGCAAGCCGGTGCTGAATTTGGTTTCGATGTTATCAGCACAGATAGCTTTTGTGATGGTGGGTTACGCATTAGTAGCACCGCAATTCGTCAGGCACTTTATAATGACGATTTGGTGTTGGCTGAGGCGTTACTTGGCCACCCCTATAGCATTTCCGGCCGAGTGGTTCATGGTGATGAACTGGGGCGCACGATTGGCTTCCCCACGGCGAATTTGCCATTAAAACGTTTAGTCGCTCCGGTGAAAGGAGTGTATGCGGTTGATGTGTATGGCTTGGGTCCAGAGCCATTACCCGGAGTTGCCAACATTGGTACCCGGCCTACCGTTGCTGGTGTTCGCCAGCAACTAGAGGTTCATCTGCTGGATGTAACTATGGATCTTTATGGGTGCCATATTGACGTGGTGCTCCGCGCGAAACTGCGCAACGAACAGCGTTTTGCTTCGCTCGATGCCCTGAAGCAGCAAATCGCCCATGATGTGGTGACGGCCCGAACATTTTTCGGGCTAAAGACACCGGTTTAATATTTCTAGCCGAAACGGAACCGAGAATCTAATGAGTGACTACAAGAATACCCTGAACTTGCCTGAAACAGGGTTCCCGATGCGCGGCGATCTGGCTAAGCGTGAACCTGACATGCTGAAACGTTGGTATGAGCAGGATCTGTACGGGATTATTCGTACGGCCAAGAAAGGTAAAAAAACCTTTATTTTGCACGACGGCCCTCCTTATGCGAACGGCAACATTCACATTGGTCACTCTGTTAACAAAATTCTCAAAGACATTATTGTTAAATCGAAAGGAATGGCGGGTTACGACTCTCCTTATATTCCAGGGTGGGACTGCCATGGTTTGCCGATTGAGTTAAAAGTTGAACAGTTAATTGGTAAGCCGGGCGAGAAAGTCAGTGCCGCAGAGTTCCGTACTGCTTGCCGTAAATATGCGGCTGAGCAGGTTGAAGGTCAGAAGAAAGACTTCATCCGCCTGGGGGTATTGGGCGATTGGGACCATCCTTATTTGACGATGGATTTCAAAACTGAAGCCAATATCATTCGTGCATTAAGCAAAATCATTGATAACGGCCACTTGCACAAAGGCGCGAAGCCAGTGCATTGGTGTACTGATTGTGGTTCGTCACTGGCTGAAGCAGAAGTTGAATATTACGATAAAACCTCACCTTCCATTGATGTGCGCTTTAATGCCGTCGATGTAGCGGCTGTTGCCACCAAATTTAATGTTTCGGCGATTAAAGGCCCGATTTCACTGGTTATCTGGACGACAACTCCGTGGACCTTGCCCGCTAACCGTGCGATTTCACTGAATGCTGAATACATTTACCAACTTGTCCAGGTTCATGGCGAATGCCTGATTCTGGCAGAAGATCTGGTGGAAAGTGTCATGAAGCGCGCAGGGATTGCTGAATGGACGGTATTGGGGAGCTGCAAAGGCTCTGATTTGGAACTGCTGCGTTTCAATCATCCGTTTATGGGCTTTGATGTTCCGGCAATTTTAGGTGATCACGTTACACTGGATGCCGGTACTGGTGCAGTTCACACAGCACCTGGTCACGGCCCGGATGACTTTGTTATCGGCCAGAAATACGGTTTAGAAGTTGCCAACCCGGTGGGGCCGAATGGCTGTTATTTGGCGGGGACGTATCCTACTCTGGACGGCATGTTCGTGTTTAAAGCCAACGATGTGATTGTTGAGCTGCTACGTGAAAAAGGCGCACTGCTGAAAGTTGAAAAACTGGTTCACAGCTACCCGTGCTGCTGGCGCCATAAAACACCTATTATCTTCCGTGCTACACCACAATGGTTTATCAGCATGGATCAGAAAGGCCTGCGTAAGCAGTCGCTGGAAGAGATTAAAGGCGTGCAATGGATCCCCGATTGGGGTCAGGCACGTATCGAAACCATGGTGGCAAACCGCCCTGATTGGTGTATCTCGCGTCAGCGTACCTGGGGCGTGCCGATGTCCCTGTTTGTGCACAAAGAGACTGAAGCACTACATCCACGCAGCACTGAGCTGATGGAAGAAGTCGCCAAACGCGTTGAGCAAGACGGTATTCAGGCATGGTGGGATCTGGATCCTGCGGAAATCCTGGGTGCTGATGCCGCCGATTACACCAAAGTGCCAGACACCTTGGACGTATGGTTTGACTCCGGTTCAACTCATTCGTCGGTGGTTGACGTGCGTCCTGAATTTGGTGGTCATAGCCCGGATATGTACCTGGAGGGTTCTGATCAACACCGTGGCTGGTTTATGTCTTCACTGATGATAGCAACCGCGATGAAAGGCAAAGCGCCTTATCGCCAAGTGCTGACCCACGGTTTTACCGTTGATGGGCAAGGGCGCAAAATGTCCAAATCCATCGGTAACACCATCAGCCCGCAAGATGTGATGAACAAACTGGGTGGTGACATTCTGCGTCTGTGGGTGGCATCAACCGATTACACCGGTGAGATCGCGGTTTCTGACGAAATCCTCAAACGCTCTGCTGACTCTTATCGCCGTATCCGTAACACTGCGCGCTTCTTGCTGGCGAATCTAAATGGGTTTGATCCTGCGCTGCATCAGGTGAAACCGGAAGATATGGTAGTCGTAGACCGCTGGGCAGTCGGCCGTGCCCAGGCAGCTCAAGCTGAGATCATGGCAGCGTACGAAAGTTACGATTTCCACTTGGTGGTGCAGCGCTTGATGCAGTTCTGCTCGGTTGAGATGGGGTCCTTCTATTTGGATATCATTAAAGACCGTCAGTACACCGCGAAAGGCGACAGCGTTGCCCGCCGCAGTTGCCAGACCGCATTGTTCCATATCGCAGAAGCATTGGTGCGCTGGATGGCACCTATTATGTCCTTTACCGCAGATGAGATCTGGAACCAACTGCCAGGCAGTCGTCCACAGTATGTCTTCACTGAAGAGTGGTATGACGGTCTGTTCGGGTTGGCGGGTGATGAAAGTATGAACGATACTTTCTGGGCCGAGCTGTTAAAAGTCCGTGGTGAAGTCAACAAGGTGTTAGAGCAGGCCCGTAGCGATAAGCGTATCGGTGGTTCATTGGAGGCGGCAGTTACCTTGTTCGCCGAGCCTGAACTGGCTGCGCGATTGAACAGTTTGCAAGATGAATTGCGTTTTGTGCTGTTGACCTCAGCTGCGAAAGTTGCCCCTTATGCTGATGCGGGTGATGATGCGCTGCAAAGTGAGTTGATTGCCGGGCTGAAAATCACCTTTAATAAGGCTGATGGTGAGAAGTGCCCGCGTTGCTGGCATTACACTCAAGATGTCGGTTTGGTAGCGGAACATGCTGAATTGTGCGGCCGCTGTGTCACTAACGTTGCCGGAGACGGTGAAGAGCGTAAGTTCGCCTAATGAGTAAACCTATTTGTTCGACCGGATTGCGCTGGTTATGGCTGGCGGTATTGGTGGTTATTTTGGATCTCAGCAGCAAACAGTGGGTCATGACCCACTTTGCCTTGTATGAGTCAGTGCCGCTGATCCCGTTTTTTAACCTGACCTACGCACAGAATTTTGGCGCAGCCTTTAGCTTCCTTGCCGATAAAAGTGGCTGGCAGCGTTGGTTCTTTGCGGGCATAGCTATTGGTATTTCAGTGGTATTAATGGTGCTGATGTATCGCTCTACTGCCAAACAACGCCTGCTCAATTGTGCTTATGCTCTGATTATTGGTGGGGCATTAGGTAACTTATTTGATCGCATGGTGCATGGCGCGGTGATCGATTTTATCGATTTCCACGTCAATAACTGGCATTTCCCAACCTTTAACATCGCCGATACCGCTATCTGTATCGGTGCTGCGTTGGTTATCTTTGAGGGTTTTTTAAGCCCTGCTGAAAAAACGGCCATGAATAAAGGTGAATGAGATGTCCGAGCGTGTACCCGCTAATCAAGTACAAGACCATTTTGTACAAGACAAGAGCGCCGTATTGGTGCACTTCACTCTGAAACTGGAAGATGGTTCAACGGCGGAATCAACACATATTCATGGCAAACCTGCGCTGTTTCGTTTAGGTGATGACAGCCTTTCTGATGCACTTGAGCAGCAGTTAATTGGTTTGAAAGTAGGTGATAAGCATGCTTTCACTTTACAACCTGAAGATGCGTTTGGTTTGGAAAGCCCTGACCTGATTCAGTACTTCACCCAGCGTGACTTTGCTCAAACCGGCGTGCCAGATGCCGGTACTATTATGCTATTTACCTCCCGTGATGGCAGTGAAATGCCAGGTGTGGTGCGGGAAGTGGCGGAAGAGTCTATTACTGTTGATTTTAATCACCCGTTGGCAGGGCATTCCATTAGCTTTGAAATTGAAGTGTTGGAGATTGACCCGCAACAGGAGGCAATGCATGCAGATATTGCTGGCTAATCCACGCGGCTTTTGTGCCGGAGTTGATCGGGCTATCAGTATTGTTGAACGCGCGATCGAAATGTATGGTGCGCCAATCTATGTGCGCCATGAAGTGGTACACAACCGTTATGTGGTTGATAGCTTGCGTGAACGTGGTGCTATCTTTATCGAGGAGATTTCAGAAGTGCCAGATGGCTCTATTCTGATTTTCTCGGCCCATGGCGTGTCGCAGGCTGTGCGAGCAGAAGCTCGTGAGCGCAAGCTTACTATGCTGTTTGACGCAACCTGCCCATTGGTGACCAAAGTTCATATGGAAGTCGCACGTGCTAGTCGCAAGGGTAAAGAAGCCATCTTGATAGGCCACGCCGGTCACCCGGAAGTGGAGGGTACCATGGGGCAATACAGCAACCCGAAAGGGGGGATGTATCTGGTTGAATCACCTGATGATGTCTGGGCTTTGCAGGTTAAAGATGAGAACAATCTGTGCTTTATGACACAGACGACCTTGTCGGTTGATGACACCTCTGCAATTATCGATGCCTTACACCAGCGTTTCCCGAAGATTGTCGGTCCACGCAAAGATGATATCTGCTATGCCACGACCAACCGGCAAGAAGCGGTGCGCAATCTGGCTAATGATGCCGATGTGGTCTTAGTGGTTGGCTCGAAAAACTCCTCTAACTCTAATCGGTTGGCTGAGTTGGCACAGCGGATGGGTAAGCCTGCTTATCTCATTGATTCAGCGGCCGATATACAAGAGTTATGGTTACAGGGGGCTGCGTGTATCGGTGTTACCGCTGGCGCATCTGCTCCCGATATTCTGGTACAGCAAGTTATTGCGCGCTTGCAAGCTCTCGGTGCTGGTGGGTCTATCGAACTTAGTGGCCGTGAAGAGAGTATCGTCTTCGAAGTACCTAAAGAATTACGTGTCGATGTAAAACAGATCGACTGATTGATACCGTGCTTCAACGTTAAAAAGCAGCCCTCAGTGGCTGCTTTTTTATGGGTGTATTTCACCATAACTGCATGAATATGCGAAATAACCGCATTATGCCAGATGAAGTGTTACCGCGTATTTAAGGAATTAAGTGGTTTCACTGATAAAAGCATGCGTATATCATTTTTTTCTAATACAGATTAAATAGGCTGGCAGAGTCCATAGCGGGCGGCTAATCTGAACCTTGGTCAGGGTAGATGACACAATATGAGAGGAAGTATGACTGATTCAACAATTCGTATCGCTGTTGTCGGCGCGGGCGGCCGTATGGGCCGACAACTTATCCAGGCAATTACTCACACTGAAGGTGTGGTGCTGGGGGCTGCTGTTGAACGTGTTGGATCGACATTAGTGGGGAGTGATGCTGGCGAACTGGCCGGAACGGGGTTGTTAAAAATCACAGTAAGTGATGATTTATCTAATGTAATTGATGATTTTGATGTTTTGATCGATTTTACCCGGCCTGAGGGCACGCTGGAGCATTTAGCCATTTGTCATCAATATCGTAAGGCGATGATAATTGGCACTACTGGCTTTGATGATGCAGGTAAAGAAGCAATCAGGGCTGCGGCAACGGACATTGCTATTGTGTTCGCTGCCAATTTCAGTGTTGGGGTTAATGTGGTGCTAAAGCTGCTAGAGAAGGCAGCGAAAGTGATGGGTGACTATACCGATATCGAAATAATCGAGGCACATCATCGGCATAAAGTTGATGCACCTTCAGGTACCGCGCTGGCGATGGGGGAGGCAATTGCTGACTCACTAGGGCGTTCACTGAAAGATTGCGCGGTTTATAGCCGTGAAGGTCATACCGGCGAACGCAAACCCGGCACTATCGGTTTCGCAACCGTACGTGCTGGCGATATTGTTGGAGAGCATACGGCTATGTTTGCTGATATTGGCGAGCGCGTTGAAATCACACACAAAGCGACCAGTCGCATGACTTTCGCCAATGGCGCGGTTAAATCGGCTATTTGGGTGTCAATGCGGGATAATGGCTTATTTGATATGCGTGATGTATTGAATTTGAATGAACTTTAAAGATGTAAAGCACAGCCAGTGATGTGGTTGTTTTTATCATAATAGTTTGATAACAGGGCAAT
>NZ_JAZGQE010000129.1:0-14439 GCF_048593885.1 Yersinia sp. 1252 StPb PI
CCGAATCACTGACTCATGTCAGCTCATCGGGATGCACTTACTTGCCGCCTTCCTGCACCTTGAAATCTATAGGGTATATGTGTGGTCATCTTTCAAATTGCAGGTGCGTTGGCTGCATTCGCTTACCCGAATCACTGACTCATGTCAGCTCATCGGGATGCACTTACTTGCCGCCTTCCTGCACCTTGAAATCTATAGGGTATGTGTGGTCATCTTTCAAATTGCAGGTGAAATTCGAACCAAGGGAAACACTCCGTTCGGGTCGTAGTGGCGCGAGCCACCGGAGCGGCTGTAGGAGTGGTCGGCCTTGGCTCAATCTGTGTAAATTAAGTTGTTATCACGCCAGCCACGTTTCAATCTGGCGTTGTATACCCGCAGCATCTAACCCAAACTCAGCGCGCATTTCCTCTTGTTCACCTTGTGGCACAAAGCTGTCCGATAAACCGAGATTCAGTACCGGCACTAATTGCCGTTTCGCCATCAGCAATTCATTCACGCCACTACCCGCACCACCCATGATGGCGTTCTCTTCCACGGTGACTAATACCTCATGGCTGGCAGCCATTTCCAGTACCAACGCCTCATCCAATGGCTTCACAAAACGCATATCCACCAAGGTGGCATTGAGGTTATCGGCGACGAACTGGGCCTGAGCCAGTAAAGTACCAAAGCATAATATGGCAATCTTTTCACCTTCACGACGCACAATACCTTTACCTATCGGCATGATCTCTAACGGTTTCAGGTCGGTACCGGTGCCGTTGCCACGTGGGTAACGTACCGCCGCAGGGCCGTGGTGGTGATAACCGGTGTGAAGCATCTGACGGCACTCGTTTTCATCACTTGGGGTCATGATGACCATATTTGGAATGCAGCGCATGAATGAGAGGTCAAACGCACCCTGATGGGTTTGGCCATCCGCACCCACCAGGCCACCACGGTCAATAGCAAATAGAACGGGCAGGTTTTGGATGGCAACATCGTGAATCAGTTGGTCATATGCTCGTTGCAGGAAGGTGGAGTAGATAGCCACAATCGGTTTGTAGCCCCCAATGGCTAATCCTGCGGCAAAGGTCACTGCATGTTGCTCAGCGATAGCCACATCGAAATATTGCTGGGGGTATTCCCGAGAGAAACGCACCATCCCAGAGCCTTCGCGCATAGCAGGGGTGACGGCCATTAACTGGCTGTCTTTGGCGGCGGTTTCACATAACCATTCACCAAAAATCTTGGAGTAAGTCGGCAGGCTACCCTGGCTTTTCGGCAAAGTACCGGAGGCGGGATCAAACTTCGGCACTGCATGCCAGCCAATCGGATCTTTCTCAGCCGGTGCGTAGCCTTTGCCCTTTTTAGTCATGATGTGCAGCAGCTGCGGGCCTTTCAGGTCACGCATGTTTTTCAACGTTTGTGCCAATGCTTGCACATCGTGCCCATCAACCGGGCCAATATAATTAAAGCCTAACTCTTCGAATAAGGTACTTGGCACCACCATCCCTTTTAGGTGCTCTTCAGTCCGTTTCAAGAGGTCTTTAATCGGTGGTAAGCCAGAAAATGCCTTTTTGCCACCTTCACGCAGGCTGGCATAGAGCTTACCCGATAATAACTGAGCCAGATGATTGTTCAAACCACCGACATTTTCTGAGATAGACATTTCGTTATCGTTGAGGATAACCAGCATGTCTGAGTGAATATCACCGGCATGATTCATTGCTTCGAAAGCCATACCCGCTGTAATAGCACCGTCACCGATAACACAAACAGTCCGCCGCCCTTTACCTTCCCGTTCAGCTGCGACAGCCATCCCCAGGCCTGCACTGATTGAGGTTGAGGAATGGCCAACCGAGAGCACATCATATTCACTTTCACCACGCCAAGGGAAAGGATGTAAACCATCTTTCTGGCGAATAGTACCGATCTGTTCGCGACGACCGGTTAATATTTTGTGGGGATAAGCTTGATGACCTACGTCCCACACCAGATGGTCGAAAGGTGTGTTGTAGACGTAATGCAACGCGACAGTTAGCTCGACTACGCCCAGCCCGGAAGCAAAGTGCCCACTGGAGCGACTGACGGACGCGAGCAAATACTGGCGTAGTTCATCACATAACTTCGGCAGGCTTTCTTTTGGCAACATGCGCAGTTCTTCAGGATTTTCTGCAAGTGCCAATGTCGGGTATTTGGCTATATCAAGGCTCATTCGATGCTCATATCAAAAGTGGGTGCATACCCTTAGAATCTGTTGCAGCAGAAGGGTTTGCTTTGCCTGACTGCAACGCTAAGTTCTTGGGGTATATCAGCGTTTATTAACGGTCAGTATATTTCTAATTATCACGCTCAATAATAAAACAGGCTAACGCCTGCAACGGCGCTATGTTATAGGATTGCTCTGACAAGGCATTCAGGGCGCTGAGCGCTTCCTGATACAGATCCATCGCTTTAGCTTTAGCGCAATCTAACCCCAGCAGTGCCGGATAAGTGCTTTTGCCGAGTTGTTGATCTGAACCCTGACGTTTACCAATTGTAGCTGTATCGCCAATAACGTCTAAGATATCGTCCTGAACCTGGAAAGCCAGACCAATGGCCTCACTGTACCTGTCAAGTAACGGTAACGCTTCGCGCCCTGCTGTGCCCGCAGCCAATGCACCGAGGCGAACCGCGGCACGGATCAATGCGCCGGTTTTGTGGCGGTGGATGCGTTCAAGCTCTTCCAGTGAAATCTGGCGCGCTTCGGCTTCCAGATCCAATGCCTGACCCCCACACATCCCCGCGACACCGCTGGCCTTAGCTAATTCGGCAATCATCGATAAGCGATCTTTATCTGCCACATCGGGCATCTCCGCTTCAGCCAGAATAGAGAACGCGAGCGTTTGCAGTGCGTCTCCCGCCAGAATGGCATTGGCCTCACCAAATTTCACATGGCAAGTCGGCTGCCCACGACGTAAATCATCGTCATCCATCGCCGGTAAATCATCATGAATCAATGAATAGGCATGGATACATTCAATTGCCGCCGCAGGAGCATCTAAATTAGTCAGCGACAGACCAAACATTTGGCCGGTGGCATAAACCAGATAAGGGCGCAGCCGCTTACCGCCGAGCACGGCACCATAACGCATGGCGGCGACTAAGTCGCTGTCGCCAAAGGGTAGCGGAGCAATAAAATCAAGCAGCGCCTGATTGACCCGTTGCTGATGAGCTGCAAGTTGATGATAAAAATCAGCAGATGAGTGGGCGATAGACATAAGGCTATTCAGTATCCGGGGTGAAAGGTGCCAAGGGTGCATCTACATCATCACTGAGAAGAACTTGCACTCGCTGTTCCGCTTGTAACAAGGTTTGCTGCCCCTGACGGGCCAGTTGCACACCCCGTTCGAATTCGTTTAACGCTTCTTCCAGCGGTAATTCACCGGACTCCAGGCGGGTCACAATCTGTTCCAGTTCACTGAGGGATGTCTCAAAACTGGTCACTTTGGTTTCTGGTGTTGCGGGTTTTTTCGCCATAGCTCTATTCGACTCGATATTTTTATGAAACGTAACATTAATGGTGCGTAACGCATTCCTGCTAATGAGGTTTTTTCTGAGAGTAACTCACCATACCAATTACATTCGGGCCAAAAAATTATTACCGGCTATTCTAGCGGATAATGAAGGGGAAATCGTGACGTTTAAGTCGGGTTTTTAGTACGCAGTGGCACGTCTAATAGTGATATACTCCTCGGCTTGCATGTTTTCGCTAAAGCCTTTGACTGTTGCTATCAATAGCAGCGCCATCACTCCATAACCAGACAACTAAAGACCGCCATGAAGTTTATCATTAAATTGTTCCCAGAAATCACCATCAAGAGTCAATCTGTGCGATTGCGCTTCATTAAGATCCTTACTACGAATATCCGCAATGTACTGAAAAACCTTGAGGACGATACCCTCGCGGTAGTCCGTCATTGGGATCATATTGAAATTCGTACCAAAGATGACAATCTTGGCCCGGTTATCTGTGATGCGTTGACCCGCGTGCCGGGGATTCACCATATTCTCGAAGTAGAAGATCGCAGCTACACCGATATGCACAATATTTTTGAGCAGACACTGGCAGCCTATCGCGAGACACTGATCGGGAAAACTTTCTGTGTGCGGGTGAAGCGCCGCGGTAAGCATGAATTTTCGTCAGGTGATGTTGAACGTTATGTTGGCGGCGGTCTGAATCAACATATTGAAAGTGCAAAAGTTAAACTGACCCATCCTCAGGTTACGGTTCATTTAGAAATTGATCAGGACAAACTGACACTGATCAAGGCGCGTCATGAAGGGTTGAGTGGTTTCCCGATCGGCACACAAGAAGATGTGTTATCGCTGATTTCAGGCGGTTTTGACTCGGGTGTGTCCAGCTATATGCTGATGCGTCGTGGTTGCCGCGTGCATTATTGCTTCTTCAATCTCGGCGGCTCGGCTCATGAAATTGGTGTCAAGCAGGTAGCTCATTATCTGTGGAACCGTTTTGGCAGCTCCCATCGGGTGCGTTTTGTTGCTATTGATTTTGAACCGGTTGTCGGCGAAATTCTCGAAAAAGTCGAAGATGGTCAGATGGGCGTAGTACTCAAGCGCATGATGGTGCGTGCGGCATCGCAGGTTGCAGAACGTTATGGTGTGCAGGCACTGGTTACCGGTGAAGCACTGGGGCAAGTTTCCAGCCAAACATTAACCAATCTGCGGTTAATTGATAATGCTTCAGACACCCTGATTTTGCGCCCACTGATTTCCCATGATAAAGAGCACATCATTAATCTGGCGCGGCAAATAGGCACTGAAGATTTCGCAAAAACCATGCCGGAATATTGCGGCGTGATTTCCAAAAGCCCTACGGTGAAAGCGGTCAAAGCCAAGATTGAAGAAGAGGAGTCCCACTTTGATTTCTCTATTCTGGACCGGGTCGTCAGCGAAGCTAAAAACGTTGATATTCGTGAAATTGCCGAGCAAAGCCGTGAGCAGGTTGTTGAGGTTGAAACCGTTGCTGAACTGGCCGATACCGATGTGTTGCTGGATATTCGCGCACCGGATGAGCAGGACGAAAAGCCGCTTAACGTGGGCAGTGTAGAAGTTCACGCATTACCGTTCTATAAACTGAGTTCGCAATTCGCCAGTCTGGATCAGAGCAAGACTTATCTGCTGTATTGCGATCGCGGGGTGATGAGTCGTTTGCAGGCGCTTTACTTGCGTGAGCAGGGGTATACAAACGTAAAAGTGTACCGCCCTTAGTTTTTGAATAATTGACGGCTACTGCGCGTGTGGATTTTGGGCTTGCGCAGTGCTCGAACTCCTCACGTACTATGTGTACGCTCCGGGTTCTGCGCGCAGGGCGCACCCAGACTGACTTTGCTCGCGACGCCTTGTTGGGGATAGTCAGCAGCCTCGCAGAGGCGAGGCTCATGGACGGGCCGAGTAGTGCGCGTAGCTAACAACCCTGCGGCTTCAAGTCTGAAGGGTATAGTTATAAATCCCTGGCGGTAGTACCAACTGCCAGGCGATTTCTTCGGCCTTTTCCCTGCCGAGCAGCAAAAATACGATCTTCAGTGCGAAATCGATGGAAGTACCCGGCCCTTGGCTGGTGACCAAATTCACCCGCCGATCATAAACTACCCGCTGATCCATCCATTTAGTGGCATCGATTTTATCTTTCAGTGCTGGGAAGCCGGTCATATTGCCAACAGGGAACAAATTGTGATGCTCAAGTACCAAGGCGGGAGCAGCGCAAATGGCGGCCACCAGTCGTCCTTCATTATGGGTTTGACGCACAGTAGCAACCAGCAGCGGGCTATCGCGAAAACATTCCGCACCTTTTATACCACCAGGCAGGACCACCACATCAAATTTCTGATCCGCCACATCCACTAAACGGGTATCTGCCAGCAAGCGGACACCGCGTGAACAGACAATTTCCAATGCTCCATCACTGGCGACACTGGCGGTTGTTACCTCGATACCGGCGCGCACCAGAACATCAATAGTGGTGACCGCCTCGGTCTCTTCGCTACCAGGAGCCAGGCAAACCAGCGCCGATACGCTCATACTCATTTTCCTTACGTTTTATTAAATCATATAAGTGGGCATTTTCCGGTAACGTCATACCGTGGTTGCGCGCACGCCGCAGTAAATAACCAGTAATGTAATCTATCTCGGTATGCCGCTGGCAGCGTAAATCCTGCAATAACGACGAGGTATTATCTGCGGTACTCTGGATAACATCGTTAACATAGCTTAACAGGCTGCTGGTTGAGGTGTGGTAGCCCTCCATCTCCATAACACTGGCTACCTCGGCACATAAACTGCTAATCAGCTCCGGGTAGCGCTGCAAGTCACCATTGCGGCAGTTATACAGCCCTGTGAGCGGGTTAATTACACAGTTTACCGCCAGTTTTTGCCAACAAGCTGCTGATATATCGTTATGCCAGGCGACATCCGGCAGTGCCTGATGTAGTACATCGGCCAGATGGCTGATATCTATTGCCGCTGGCGAGGTTGGGCCAATATGCGTAACCCCACTGGCAACATGGACTATCGTGTTGCCGTCATGTCGGGCTGCATGAGTGGTTACACCATGCAGGAAGGTATACTCATGGCGCGGCAGTTCGTCCTCTGTGCCCATACCATTATGCAGCAGTAAAATTTTACACTCAGGGTTAAGCTTGGGTAATAGGGCGATGACAGCGCTGGATACTTGCCACGCCTTTAAGCACACCAGTAATAATTCACTTTTCGACAAATGCTCTGGATCATTAGTCGGTAGGTTCTGGTTGAACGCCTCATTGCTTAACGTAATAACATTGACTGAACAAAAGGGCTGTGGCACACGGAGCCAGCCTTGTACATCATGGCCTTGCTGATACAGCGCTGATAGCCATAACTGCCCGAGAGCTCCGCAACCAAGCACAGTAATTTTCATTGAAACCCCCTTGGTGTAAGCGGAAAGCACACTGCATCGTTCTAAATGTTATGTGTTGATTATAGACTTTTTAGTCATTAAACGCAGGGCTAGCAACAAATCGGGTCCGTTAATAACCGCGGCTTCGTTGAGTAATTGTCTGCGGCATGGCTTTGTCTGCGTAGATAAAGCGGTTATTATGCTTGCCAGTCATCTTATCAGGAGGAGGGAATATGCCATCTTTCGACATCGTATCTGAAATTGATATGCAGGAAGTGCGTAACGCAGTTGAAAACGCCACCCGTGATCTGGCGAACCGTTGGGATTTTCGTAATGTTCCGGCGAGTTTTGAGCTAAATGAAAAGAACGAAAGTATCAAAGTCGTCAGCGAATCTGATTTTCAGGTTGAGCAGTTGTTGGATATCTTACGTGCTCAATTGAGCAAGCGTGGTATTGAAGGTGCTGCATTAGAAATCCCGGAAGAGATGGAGCGCAGTGGGAAAACCTACAGTGTGGACGCCAAGCTGAAACAAGGGATCGAAAGTGTCCAGGCTAAGAAGCTGGTTAAGCTGATTAAAGACAGCAAGCTGAAAGTTCAGGCACAAATTCAGGGCGAACAAGTCCGGGTAACAGGCAAGGCGCGTGATGATTTACAGAGTGTCATGGCCTTGATTCGTGGTGCTGATCTGGGGCAGCCGTTCCAGTTCAATAACTTCCGCGACTGATATTGAGTTAACGAGCCAGGTACAAAGGTGTTGATAGCCTTTGTACCTTAGCGCTCTCTTATACCGCGTTAACTAACTGCTCTAACTGGTTGCGATTAGTCTGTTTGGTATCAACTTTGATATATGCACTGCGTTCGGCCATCACTACAACCGCTTCTGTCACCCCTGGCTGAGCCTTGAGCCGCTGTTCCAATGCGGAGTCTTTCACCGCCAATTCAGATAAGGTAATGCGCAGGCTACTGACATAGGGCGGTTCTTGCATAGTGGCACTGACTGCAAACCACACGAGCGCAATCACCGCACCGCCAGCAAACACCATACTTGCCCCTTCCATGCCAAATAGCCATCCCCCCAAGCTGCCGCCAATAGCTACGCCAATAAATTGACTGGTGGAATAGATCCCCATTGCCGTGCCTTTATACCCGGCTGGTGACTCTTTACTGATCAACGAGGGTAAAATAGCCTCCATCACATTGAACGCAATGAAGAATAATTGCACACCAGCAATAATCACCCAGAGGTTGTGGCCGGCAGACCACAGCACTACTTCGGCGGCAAACAGCACCGCAACGCAGCCCATAAAGACCTGTTTCATGCGGCGTTTGACTTCAGCATAAATAATGAACGGCACCACCGCTGCGAATGAAATCAGCATTGTCACCAGATACACTTTCCAGTGTTGAGCCGGGACTAAACCTGCGCTGGCCATAATCTGCGGTAATGCAACAAAGCTCGACATCAGCAAAATATGCAGGCACATAATGCCAAAATTGAGCTTAAGCAACCGGCTGTTACTTAACACCTTACTGACGCTACCTTTAACAATACTGGACTCGCGGTTAAGTACATGGTTATCAGCATCCGGCACCACAGCTAATGTAATGACAATCCCTAATAGCGCCAGTATGGCGATAGCCCAGAACAGGGCATGCAGGCCAAAGGCATGAGTGACTATTGGCCCGAGCACCATGGCAATCGCAAAGGTAATACCAAAACTGACACCGATAAATGCCATGGCTTTGGTGCGATTTTGTTCACGGGTCAAATCAGATAGCAGCGCCATGACGGCGGCGGCAATGGCACCGGAGCCTTGTAGCGCGCGGCCCAGAATAATGCCCCAAATAGAGTCACTCATGGCAGCAATCACACTACCAAGGGCAAAAATTAACAGGCCGCCCACGATCAGCGGTTTGCGGCCAATACGATCGGAAACTAATCCAAAGGGGATCTGAAAAATAGCTTGAGCCAGTCCGTAGATGCCAATGGCTATGCCGATTAGCGCTTCGCTGGCGCCAGACAGTGCCATACCATAGGTGGTGAGAACCGGCAAAACCATAAACATGCCCAGCATGCGCAGTGAGAAAACGCTGCCCAGCCCCCAGGTTGCCCGAAGCTCAAGCGGAGTCATTTTATTGTCGTTCATTACACCTCAAAAAACATTCTGCACGATATCGTCATCTTTCAAGGTGCCGGTGTGTTGGCCGCACTTTGAAATCTATAGGGTGTATTGTAATGATGTTAATAGGGGCCGGTAAATCTATTGATGTTTAGAATGTATTACAGGCGAGATTTTAGGTGAAAGCAGGGTAGGGCAGAAAGAGAAAGTGGCTGGCAGGAACAGGCCCATCAGCCACTCTATTTGTGTCTATCAATGCGCTAGGTGTTACCCGACGTAAGTCAGTAATCCAACCGAGGAAGGGACATTGAAATCGACTGACATCATGACGCTCAATGATGTAATAGCAATGATTGAGAAGACAAAGAGTTTTCTCGCCCATACGCTGTCATTGGTCGCTTTGTAGCCACGTAATGCCATACCCAGCCACCAGACACTGACCGCCGCTGCGACAACCAGATACTTATAACCGGCATAACCACTTAATGTCAGCATCAGGGTCGCAACCATAAACGCCAGAATATACAGGGTAATATGGTTTTTGGTGACCGATATGCCTTTTATTACCGGCAGAACCGGAATGTTGGCAGCCTGATAATCCTTAAAGCGGAAAATTGCGATGGCATAGGAGTGCGGCATCTGCCACAGACTGAAAATCAGCAGCAAAATCAATGCACCCATATCGAACTGGCCGGTGACCGCACAGTAACCAATTACGGGTGGTGCGGCTCCTGACAAGCTGCCGATCAATGTTCCGTAGACTGACTTGCGTTTCATGTAGAGGCTATAAACCCCGACATAGATAACGAAACCGATAATCGCCAGCATCATTGCTAATAGATTGGCGGCCACGTAGAGCAACAGCATGCCAACAATACCCAGTACGGACGCATAAATCAGGCTCACTTTCGGATCGATAAGCCCTTTGACCAGGACACGATTCTTCGTTCTCTCCATGATGCTATCGATATCACGGTCGATATAGTTGTTAAATACGCACCCGGAGGCAACAACTAACGAGACACCGATCAGGGTGACGAGAAAAAGGGGGTAATCAATCACGCCTTTGGAAGCGAGGAGAAATCCCCCAACGACAGAAATTAAATTGCCGAAAATAATTCCTGGTTTAGTTACTTGCAGGTATTGCTTAATCATCACATGCAGCTCTTCAGTCAACCATCATATTGATGTTGAGGTTGTACATAATCCAGAGTGAGCCCACTACAACGATTGCGATAATCATAGCGGTGAACAGGAACGCCACCAGATTCCAACGTTCTTCAGACGATCCATTCATGTGCAGGAAGTACACCAGATGCACAATAATCTGCACCACAGCTAAACCGACCACTGTGGCCAGAATAGTTGTATGAGAGGCGGTACCACTCATCACCATAGCGAATGGAATAACTGTCAGAATCACCGATAGAATGAAGCCAATAAGATATGACTTCAAGCTACCGTGGCTGGCTCCACCGTGAGTCGTTGTTGGGTGACTAGATGTTGGATGACTCATTACATGACTCCTAACAGATAGACAACGGTGAATACGCAGATCCACACCACGTCCAGGAAGTGCCAGAACAAGCTCAGGCACATCAGACGGGTGCGGTTGGTTTCATTCAATCCGCGTTTTGCTACTTGAATCATCATAATGATGATCCAGACCAGACCTGCGGTAACGTGAATACCGTGGGTGGCAACCAGTGCGAAGAAGCTAGACAGGAACGCACTGCGATCCGGGCCATAGCCTTCAGCAATCAGGTGATGGAATTCATAGATTTCCATTGCCACAAAGCCCAGACCGAACAAGAAGGTCAGACCCAACCAGGTGTTGACCTGGTTTTTATGGCCTTTGTTCATGCCCAGCATCGCAATGCCGTAAGTAATACTACTGAACAACAACAGGAAGGTTTCGACCAGAACAAAGTTCAAATCGAAGATATCCCGCCCTGAAGGACCGCCAGCGGTCCCGTTTACCAGCACTGCATAGGTTGCGAACAAGGTCGCAAACAAAATACAGTCGCTCATCAGGTAGATCCAGAAGCCGAAGACTTTCGTCGCTCCCGCATCGTGATGCCCATGCTCTGCATGGGCGACGTTGTGGTTAGTCAGAGTTTCAGTTGACATGATTCACGCCTGCTTTGCTGATTTGTTCATGATGAAGATCCTCAATGCGCTCAACTTCTGCAACTGGCACATAGTAATCAACATCCTCGTCGAAGCTCTTCACAATCCAGGTAACAATCATGCCGACGAAGCCAATAATGGCCAGCCACCAGATGTACCAGATCATGGCAAAGCCGAAGATCAAGCTGAAGCCAGCAATAATCACACCTGCACCGGTATTCTTCGGCATGTGGATTTCTTCGTATTTCGCCGGACGTTTGTACGCTTCACCTTTCTCTTTCATATCCCAGAACTCGTCACGGTCAACAACTTCAGGCACTACGGCGAAGTTATAGAACGGCGGTGGGGAAGAGGTAGACCACTCCAGCGTACGGCCACCCCATGGGTCACCGGTCAAGTCACGATTTTGTTCGCGGTCACGGATACTGACGAAGACCTGAATAACCTGACACAAAATACCGCAGGCAATCAGTACTGCACCACCAGCAGCCACCATCAACATCGCGTGGAATTCTGGATTGATATCTTGGCTCAGACGACGGGTCATACCCATAAAGCCCAGAACATACAGCGGCATAAAGGCTACGAAGAAACCGATTATCCAGAACCAGAAGGCACGGATACCCCATTTCTCATTAAGCGTAAAGCCAAAGGACTTAGGCCACCAGTAAGTCAGGCCAGCAAAGCAACCGAACACCACACCACCGATAATCACGTTATGGAAGTGGGCAATCAGGAACAGGCTGTTGTGCAGTACGAAGTTCGCACCTGGAACCGCCAGCAGAACCCCGGTCATCCCACCGATAGAGAAGGTGATGATGAAGCCAATGGTCCACAGCATTGCAGAGTGAAACTGAATACGGCCCTGATACATGGTGAACAACCAGTTGAAGATTTTCACCCCGGTCGGGATGGAAATGATCATCGTAGCTATACCGAAGAAGGCGTTAACGTTGGCACCGGATCCCATAGTAAAGAAGTGGTGTAGCCAAACGATAAATGACAATACGGTGATAGCGATGGTTGCCCAAACTAAAGAGGTGTAACCAAACAGACGTTTTTTAGAGAAGGTCGCAGTAACCTCGGAGAACACCCCGAACACCGGCAGGACCAAAATGTACACTTCTGGATGGCCCCAGGCCCAAATCAAGTTGATGTACATCATCATGTTGCCACCCATATCATTGGTAAAGAAATGGGTGCCAAGGTAACGGTCCAGAGTCAGTAACGCGACAGTTACGGTCAGGATCGGGAAGGAAACGATAATCAAAATGTTGGTGCAAAGTGCCGCCCATGTGAAGACAGGCATCTTCATCATCGACATGCCAGGTGCACGCATTTTCAAAATAGTGGCGAAGAAGTTAACACCGGTCAACAAGGTCCCCAGACCGGAGATTTGTAGACTCCATATCCAGTAATCTACCCCGACACCTGGGTTGTACTCTTTACCTGATAGTGGCGGATAGGCCAACCAACCGGTTCCCGCGAATTCACCGACCCCCAGAGAGATGTTAATTAACACCACCCCGACCACAAAGAACCAGAAGCTCAATGAGTTCAGGAACGGGAAGGCAACGTCACGAGCACCGATTTGTAGCGGTACGACCACGTTCATCAGACCCACAACAAAAGGCATCGCCATGAAGAAAATCATGATAACGCCGTGAGCGGTGAAGATCTGATCATAGTGATGAGGTGGCAGGAAGCCGGCCTCACCAGCGGAAGCAAGTGCTTGCTGGCTACGCATCATGATAGCGTCGGCAAAACCACGCAACAGCATGACCATGGCGACCAGGATATACATGATACCGATTTTTTTATGGTCAACCGAAGTCAGCCATTCGCTCCATAACCATTTCCATTTGCCGAAATAGGTCAGAGCAGCAACAAGAGCCAGCCCACCCAGGACAATTGCAGCAACGGTAACCATAATGATTGGTTCGTGTAGCGGAACCGCATCAAGTGTTAATTTTCCCAACATCGTTTTATTCCTCGGCTCCGGCGTGAGCGGCGTGTTCGCCCATATCCATGCCCTGGCTCATATCCATACCTGAATGGGTATCATCGCCTTTCTGGTGCATGTTCATATCGCCCATAAACTTGCCAATAATTCCTTTAAACAGCTCCGGTTTAACACTGGAGAAATACTCAACCGGGTTATTTTCGCTCGGTTCAGCCAGTTTATTGAAATCGTCAGTGGTATTCAGGGTGTTCGGCGATTTTTTCACCTGTGCGACCCACTGGTTGAACTCTTCCTGCGTCGGTGTTGCGATTGCAGTGAATTTCATACCAGAGAAGCCTTTGCCACTGAAGCTACTGGAAATACCATTATATTTACCAGGTTCGTTAGCAATCAGATGCAGTTTGGTTTGCATCCCGGCCATCGCATAAATCTGCCCGCCTAACTGAGGGATAAAGAACGAGTTCATTACTGAGTTAGAAGTGATTTTGAAATTCACCGGAACGTCAGTAGGGAAGGCCAGTTCATTAACTGTAGCAATACCTTGTTCTGGATAGATAAACAGCCATTTCCAGTCAAGGGAAACCACTTCAATAGTGATCGGTTCTTTACCAGCCACTACGATAGGTTTGAACGGGTCAAGTTCGTGGGAGGTTTTCCAGGTTATCGTCGCCAAAATAGCGATGATAATGATTGGAACAGCCCAGACAACAAGCTCAATTTTGTTGGAATGGGACCAGTTGGGGGTGTAGGTCGCACTTTTGTTGGACGCGCGGAACTTCCATGCAAAAGCAAACGCCATAAAAATAACCGGAACTACGACGATCAACATTAAACCGATAGCAGTAAGTATCAGTGTTTTTTGTTCGACTCCGATTGCGCCTTTGGGGTTCATCAATGCCATATCGCAACCACTGAGCATTACAGTGGCTGCAAATAAAGACAACATACCCATATTTTTAATGTATTTCTTAAGTCTCATCTAACGACCTCAATTACAAAAGGGCTCTATTGTCGTTTCATGTGTGCGGGCATTTTACGGGAAGGTTGCAAGACTGTAAACATGCTTAAGATTGTGTCAGCGGCTTGTTGACACTTTATGTTAAGGGGGTCACAGATGTTGCCTTGCGTGGTAATTTACTAATAGCAACAATATGTTGGCGGTGGGACATAGTTGCCAGACTGCGGATGTTAAGGAAAAACAACAGTAATTAGCCTTTTACTCATGGGAAATACTGATTTTAAATTCGTAGATAGACTTATTTTGTGTAAATAATATGTGGTGTAAAAGTAAATTAAAATATATTCCGAG